>VGRB01000085.1 GCA_016875475.1 Deltaproteobacteria bacterium | reverse complement strand
CGCCTCGGCGCCCTCGGGCTCCAGCGACTCGTCGAGGTTGCCGTGCTCGTCGAGGACCTGGAGGTGGGAAACGCTGAACCGCTCGATCTCCCGGATCGGCATCGAACCCCCCAGCCGGGCCGGCCCGCCCGTACTCGGACAAAACCTATCCTAGTAATAGGACCGGAGACCCGGAAGGTCAAGTCGGGACCCGGGAAGTCGCCGTTCGCGGGAGGGGAATCCCCCCGTGGGTGGGGCGCCCGGGTCCGAACCGTTCGTCGCTCGGCGAGGGGGTGGCGGGACCTCCGTCCGGAGGGGCGGTTCACCGGGCCGGGGCGGGAGCCAGCAGCGAGAGCGGGGCGAGCCAGGACAGCCGGCCGGCGACGCGCTCCGGAGATGCGACCGCGAACGCGACCGCGGACGACAGCGCGGACTCTCCGACCCTGACCGCGACCGCCTCCAGGGCCGGGATCAGCAGCCCTGCCGGGACCGCGGGCTCGACCTGGAACCGCACTGACGTCATGCCACGACCCGGGGGCGGCGCGACCTCCAGGACCGCACGGTGGAGCTCGCGCAGGTCGGGGACCCCGTACGAGCGTTCGCCCGACGGCCGGGGGACGTCGACCGGCCGCTCGGACGCCCCGGCCCGCACCACGGCGGAGAACGGGCCGAGATCGACCGACACGTCCGGCCCCGCCTTGGGGAACGCGTTCCTGATTCCCTGCGGGTCGAGGAGCATGCGCGCCTCGATCCGCCAGTTGAGCGGGATCCACTGCGGGACGCGGGCGCCGGGCGCCAGCGTCGCGGCGACCGCGATCGCGTCGGACACGGACAGCAGCGCCTCCAGCACCTCGAACAGGTCCGACGTCGTCGCGGCGCGGTCCACGACGAGCGCGGCGACCGGGTGGAGCGGCCCCTCCCAGGGCTTCCGCGTCGAGAACGTCTTGTGCAGCACCGACTGGATGACGTGGGTGCCGCGCGGCTCGCGCATGTCCAGCAGCTCGGTGTCCTCGGGGTCGCGGACCTGCCGGACGCCGGGCTCCAGCACGGGCTGGTCCACGACGGCGAGACGGCCCGCGGACAGCACGAGGATCCACGGCGGGGTGAACGAGAGGCCCAGGCCCCGCGTCGCGACCGGGACGGTGGCGCCCGCGACGGTCCCGGACGAGGCGTCGCCGATCGGCAGCGGCAGGGAACGCGTGTCCGCAAGGTCCTTCGCGGCGGCGCACGACTGCCGGACCGCGGCCGAGGCGGTCTTCAGCGCGCCGCACGCGTCCACGAGGTCGTAGAACCGGTTCCGGAGGGCCACCAGAACCGCGGCCGGGGCGACGCGCTCGGACAGGGTGCAGCCGACCAGGGCGCGCGCGGCGTCGGCGAAGGAGCCGGCCCGGTGGGGCTCGATCGACGCGAGCACCTCGCCGACGACGGTCGTCTCCGCGAGCAGCGCGGTCCGGGCGAACGGCCCGCCGGCGGACGCGATCGCGGCGACGCGATCCCGGTGCTCGCAGGACGGCTCCGCGAGGAAGGCGGCGATCTCGGCCGCGCCCGCGGCGCCGGCCGCTCCGGCGGAGGACAGATCCTTGATCTCCGCGTCGATCGCCTCGGCAGCCTTGGCCCCGGGCACGCCGGCCTGGGCGAGGAAGGCCTCCTTCGGGCCGGGATAGCTCGCGTGCGCGGCGAGGAGCGCGTCCAGGGCGAGCAGGCGCGCCTCCACGGCCGAGGCCCCGGCGCGGGCGGAGGCGTCGAGGGCGCGTATTGCGGCCACGGCCTCTGCGCACGCGGCGGCGTGGTCGCACGCGCGGAGGGCATCGACCACGCGGGACGGCGGGCCGCCGCGGCACGCGGTGGCGAGCGCGAGCAGGAGCAGGAGTGGAACCGGCCTCATTCCGACCCCCGGGGTCCGAGCCTCGCGGGAGATGATAGCAGAGGCGGGAAAGGTCGTTGCAGGGCGTGGCCGAGGCGTGGTATTCGGGGCCGGGTCTGGGAATGGCGGGTTCGGGCTCGTGCTCGGGCTCGGGCCAGGGTACGGGTAGATGAGGAGGCGTTGATGAGCGAGATGCCGGCGGGGGGGAAGGGGCTGCTGCTCCACCCGGACATGGACGAGGTCCGCGCGTGGATGCACGCGAACAAGTCCATGCGCGTTACCGACAAGGTGATGGACGGGCACGAGGCGGTCA
Source organism: Deltaproteobacteria bacterium (assembly GCA_016875475.1). Lineage (GTDB taxonomy): Bacteria > Myxococcota_A > UBA9042 > DTJE01 > DTJE01 > VGRB01. The sequence continues at coordinate 13,876 of VGRB01000085.1, read as the reverse complement.
GGCGGTTCGTGCGCGAGGGCGACTTCATCGCGACCGAGCTGTACGGCAGCGTCCGGGCGCCGATGGGGATCTGCCGGGAGATCGTGCGGCAGGGCTACAAGACGCTCAACTTCGCGGGCCAGGGCGTCATGGAGACCGAGCTGCTGATCGCCGGCGGCTGCGTGAAGAAGACGGAGCTGACCTACCAGGGGTGGGAGGTCTATGGGATCTCGAACATCCTGCGGCGGGCGGCGGAGTCCGGCGCGCTGGAGATCTCGGACTGGTCGAACGCGGCGCTCGCGTGGCGGCTGAAGGCGGCGGCGATGGGGATCTCGTTCATCCCCGCGCGGTCCATGCTGGGCACGGACACGTTCCGGTACTCGGGCGCGAAGACCGTGATCTGCCCGTTCACCGGCCAGCTCTACACGGCCCTGCCCGCGACCATGGTCGACGTCGGCATCATCCACGCGCACCGCGCGGACCGGCACGGCAACGTGCAGATCGACGGCATCTCCGGCTTCGCCTGGGAGCTGGCGCGCGCGTCCAAGCGGCTGATCGTGTCGGTCGAGGAGATCATCAGCTCCGACGAGGTCCGCAAGTGGCCGGACCGCACGATGATCCCGTGGTTCCTGACGGACGCGATCGTGCACCACCCGTTCGGGTCGTTCCCAGGCGAGATGTGCTTCTGCTACGACCGGGACCAGGAACACCTGAAGGCGTACATCGAGGCGACCGAGACCGAGGAGTGTACGCAGAAGTACTTGAAGGAATGGGCATATGACCTGCCGGACCACCAGGCGCTGCTGGACAAGGTGGGTGCGGACCGGCTCGCGTGGCTGAAGTCCCGGGCGCTGGGGAGGTGACCGATGGAGTACAAGAGCAACGAGCTTCTGATCTGCATCGCGTCCCGCCAGATGGAGGACGGGACGAGCGCGTTCATCGGGACCGGCATCCCGATGCTGGCCGCGGCGCTCGCCAAGCGCATGCACGCGCCGAACCTCGTGCCGCTGTTCGAGTTCGGCGGGATCGGCGGGACGCTCGAGCACCTGCCGCTCGGCGTGGGCGACTCGAAGACGTTCTACAAGGCATTCGCGGCGCTCGGGATCTGCGACCTGATGGAGACCGCGCAGCGCGGCATGGTCGACTACGGCTTCCTCGGCGGCGCGCAGATCGACCCGTACGGGAACCTGAACTCCACGTGCATCGGGCCGCACGACAGGCCCAAGGTCCGGCTGCCCGGGTCCGGCGGCGCGAACGACATCGGGTCGTCGTGCTGGAAGACCATCGCGGTCATGCAGCACACGGCGCGGCGGTTCGTGCCGAAGCTCGACTTCCTGACGACGGCCGGCTACCTGACCGGCCCCGGCGCGCGCGAGGCCGCGGGCCTGCCGAAGGGCACGGGCCCGTACCGGGTCGTGTCGAACCTCGCCCTGCTCGGGTACGACGAGGCGACCTGCCGGATGAAGCTGCTCGCGACCAACCCCGGCGTGACCGTGCAGCAGGTGATCGAGAACACCGGGTTCGAGCTGATCGTCCCGGACAAGGTGGGCGTGAACGAGCCGCCGACCGAGCGCGAGTTGACGCTGCTCCGGAACGATATCGACCCGACGCACCTCTACGTCTGATGGTCCGCCCAGCCACGCTGGCCCTCGTGGCCGCCGGCGCGCTCTGCCTGGTCGCCGGGGCGCGCGCGCCCGACCTGTACCTCGACCACGACGAGGTCGAGCACCTGCACGCGGCGTGGCTGACGGCCATCGGCGACGCGCCCTACCGCGACTTCGCCGAGACCCACAACCCCGCGATCTGGTACGCGATCGCGCCCCTCCTGCCGGACGGCGACGACCCGGCGACCGCGGTGCTGGCGGGCCGGCTCCTGATGCTGGCCTGCACGGTCGCGTCGCTGGTGCTGGCCGCCCTGCTGGCACGCCGCACGGGCGCGCGGGGCGACGCCGCGCTGCTCGCCCCCCTGCTCCTCGCGGCCTCGGCCTACTGGCTGGTCTATGGCCTCCAGGTCCGCCCCGACGTCCCCATGACCACGTTCGTGCTGCTCGGACTGTGGCTCGGCGTGCCGTCCGCGTCCCCACCTGGGCCGCGCCGCGCGCTCGCCGCGGGCGTCGCCTTCGGCCTCGCGACCGTGGTCCTGACCAAGGCCGCCGCGACCGGGGCCGTCCTCGGCGCCGCGTACTGCCTCCTGACGGCGATCCGCAGCGCCGATCGCCGGGCCTGGGCGACCGCCACCGCCGCCCTGGCCGCCGGCGCGGTCCTGCCCCTGCTCGCGTTCGCCGCGTGGCTGCACGGGGCCGGCCTGCTCGACGCGTTCTGGACCTGGAACTTCCGGATACAGAAGCCGTATCTGCTCGGCGCCGGGCCGTCCGACTTCGGCGTCCTCGAGGTCGCGGCCGAGTCGATCCGTCGCGACGCGCCGCTCTGGGCGGCCCTCGCCGCCGCGCTGGTCCATGCCGCCCTCCGCCCCGCGGCCGGGCGCCTGACCCTGATCGCGGCCGTGGCCGCGGTCTTCGCGATGACCGCGACGCTGCGCCTGCCGAACTACCAGTACCTCTTCCCGGCGCTCGCGCTGTGCGCGCCTCTCGGGGCGGCCGCGTTCGACGCGATCGCGCACCGCAGGGCCGCCGCCGTCGCGGTCGCCGTGCTCGTCACGGCCGCCTCCGCGGTTGCCGCGGTCGGGGTCGCCTCGCTGCCCGACAACGCCGCCCAGCTGGCGCGGATGGACGCGGTGCTGCGCCTCGTACCCCCCGGGGACACGGTGCTCGCCTCGCCGCCCCACCACCCGATCTTCCGGCGGGACGCGCTCTACGTCTGGTTCCTGAACCCCGACCTGCACCGCGCGCTCGACTCGCTCGACCCTGGCCCACCCTGCGACCGCTACCGCGACGACCCGGCACGCCTCCGCGCCGCGCCTCCCGCGGCGATCGTGACGGCCGGGGCGAAGTACCACCCCTTCTACGGCGTGGGGCCGCTCGCGCGCGAGCGCTACGCCCCGACCGCGGACCCCGAGGTCCTGGTGCGGGTGAGATGAGCCCTCAACCGTCGCCGTTCTTGCGGTCGCCCTTGTCGCCCTTGTCCTTCTCGGCGAAGCGGGCGAGCTTGGCCGCGGCCCGGGCCATGACTGAATCCGGGGTGAAGGTGCCGTCGGGCAGACGCTCGCCCGCCTCGACGCCGGTCAGCAGGGTCAGGGCCTCCTCGACCGTGCTCGCCGCGTAGATGTGGAAGCGGTTCGCCTTGACCGCGGCCAGGACCTCCGGGTCGAGCATCAGGTGGCGGACGTTCGAGGCGGGCAGCATCACGCCCTGGGTCCCGGTCAGGCCGGACGCCTTGCAGACCTTGAAGAAGCCCTCGATCTTCTCGTTCACCCCGCCGACCGCCTGGACCTCGCCGCGCTGGGACACGCTGCCGGTCACCGCGATGTCCTGGCGGAGCGGCACGTCGGCAAGCGACGACATGATGGCGCACAGCTCCGCGGCGGAGGCCGAGTCGCCGTCGATGGTGCCGTAGGACTGCTCCACGGTCAGGCTGACCGAGAGGGACAGCGGGCGGTCCTGGGCGAAGCGGTCTCCGAGGAAGCCCGAGATGATCAGCACGCCCTTGTTGTGGATGCTGCCGGACAGGCGCGCCTCGCGCTCGACGTTCACGACGCCCGCCTTGCCCTGGTAGGTGCGCGCGCTGATGCGCAGCGGCCGGCCGAAGTCGAGGTCCGCGAACGTGAAGACCGCGAGCCCGTTCACCACGCCGATCTCGGCGCCGCGGGTGTCGATGCGCAGGGTCCCGTCGGCCACGTCCTCGAGCGCCTTGTCGGCCATCAGCGACACGCGGCGGTAGCGCTTGCGGCGCGCCTCGGCGATGTGGCCGCGCGAGATCGCCTTGTCGCCCGCGTCCCGGGCGAGCGCGTCCGCCTCGATGACGAGGTTGCATATCTCGTTGAACCGCAAGGACATCTTGTCCGCGGCCCCGGCCTCGCGCGCCCCGAACTCGATGACCGCGGCCACGCCGTCCCGGTCCACGGGGAGCAGATCGTCGCGCCTGCAGGTGGTCGCGACGAAGCGCGCGTACTCCATCATCGTGTCGGGGTTGCGCCGGACGACCGAGTCGAACTCCGCCTTGACCTGGAAGGTCTTGCCGAACTCGTCGTCGTGGTGCATCAGCAGGTGGTACAGCCAGTTGGACCCGATCAGCACGACCTTGACAGCCACCGGGATCGGGCCAGGCCGCAGGCCCGACGTGGGCAGGAACTGGTAGGCCTCGCCCATCTCCTCGATCTGGACCTTCTGGTACCGCAGGACCGTCTTCAGCGCCTCCCACGCGAACGGGTAGTTCAGGACGTCGCGCGCGTGCAGCACGAGGTAGCCGCCGTTCGCGCGCAGGAGCGCGCCCGCCTTGACCAGCGTGAAGTCGGTCGAGTAGATGCCGTTCTCGACGCGCTTCTCGATCTTGCCGACCAGGTTGTGGTACGTCGGGGTGTTCTCGAACAGGATCGGCACGCCCTTCGTCTCCGAGTTGTCCACGAGCACGTTGACCGCGTACTCGTTCATCGGGCGTCGCAGCGCGCGCTCGGCCTTCTGCGGGTCCGACTCGTCGGGCAGGAAGCGCGGCAGGTTGTCGAGCACGTGCCCCTCGACCGCGTCGAGGAACCGGAGCACCGGCTCCGCGTCCGCGAACGTCGCCCGCACCGCCTTGAAGTGGCGCTCGATCACCTCCTTCCCGAGCCCGCGCTGCGCGTCCTGGATCCGGCGGTGGACCGTCTGCTCGGTCTCGCGCGTCGCCTCCAGGAACTGCGACACGACCGGCTCCAGCCGCTGCCGGTTCGAGTCCACCTCGGTGCGCTGCTCGTCCGAGAGGTCGCCGTATTCCTTGCTGCCGACCGGCTTGCCGTTGACCAGCGGGATCGTGACGAGCCCGTCCTTGGTGCTCTTGACCAGGAACCCGATCTCCTGCGCGCGGCGCGCCAGGTCCACGAACCCCTTGTTCTCGGCCTCCAGCCCCTCGTTCAGGATGCGCTGCATGCGCTCCTGGTGGCCCTTGCCGTGGAACGCCTTGGGCATCTCCGTGCGGAGGTCCGTGACGAGCTGCTCCATCGCGCGCCGGAACTCGACGCCGCGGCCGGCCGGGAGCGCGAACACGATCGGCGTGTCCGTGTGCTTGAAGTCCGAGACGCAGCACCAGTCCGGAGGCACCGGCCCGGCCTCGGCCACGCGCTTCAGCAACCCCTTCAGGATGCTGGACTTCCCGGTGCCCGACGCGCCCGCGATGTAGACGTTGAAGTTCCGCTTGCGGATGCGGAGGCCCGTCTCGAGCGCCTCGAGCGCGCGCTCCTGCTCGATCACGCCCTCCAGGACGTCGAGGTCCTCGGTGGTGCGGAACCTGAGGTGGCGCACGTCCACGCGATGGTTCAGCTCCTTCGGGCCGAGCCGCGGGACCGTCACTGCGGCCGCCTTCGGAGCCGCCTTCGGCACCTCGCCGGAATCCTGACCGCGCCTCGCCACCAGGGCCTCCCGGGACACGACACGCGCGAAGCGTACCACACGCGCGGCCGGGCGGAGCGCGGTGTGCGACCCGCCCCGTGACGCCGCGGGGATCCCAGGCAGACGGAGCCGGACGGGGCCGGTCCCGGGGTCCACGCGGGACGGCTGCTATAATGTCCCCCGGAGGCCACGATGGCTGCACGGATCGAGCTCGACCGGGACCGGATCTCGGAGTTCTGTCGCCGCAACCACATCCGCAGGCTGGCCCTGTTCGGATCGGTGTTGCGTGACGACTTCCGGCCGGACAGCGACGTCGACGTCCTCGTGGATTTCGAGAAGGGCGCACGAGCCGGACTGATCCGCATGGCGGAAATGGAAATGGAACTGTCGCAGATCCTGGCCCGCAAGGCCGACCTGAGGACCGCGGCCGAGCTGAGCCGCTACTTCCGCGACGACGTCGTCGGGACGGCCGAGGTCCAGTATGAACGATGACCTCGTCCGGGTCCGCCACATCCTGGATGCGGCGCGGGAGGCACTGGCCTTCGTGGACGGCCGCGAGCGCGCCGACCTCGACCGCGATCGGAAGCTCGCCCTCGCCCTGGTGCGGCTCATCGAGGTCATCGGCGAAGCGGCCTCCCGCGTCGGTCCGGACTTCCGCGCCCGCCATCCGGAGGTGCCCTGGGCTGCGATCGTCGCGATGCGGAACCGTCTGATCCACGCGTACTACGAGGTCGACCCGGACCGGGTGTGGGACACCGCGACCGTCGACCTGCCGCCGCTCGTCGCCTCGCTCGAACCGCTGGTCTGAGCCGGCCGACCGACGCCCGGGCTGCGACCCGGCGACGGGACGTGTACGGGACCCGTCGGCGCTTGCGCCGTCCCGGCGGATCCCATAGGCTCCGCCTCGGGATGGGCGATTCCGGCGACAACCAGAGGCGGCCCGGCGAGCTGGCCCAGCCGGGCTGCGCGATGACGGGGTACGCGTTCGTGCTCGCGGGCTCCGACCCCGGGATCGCCCTCGTGATCTTCGGAGAGCGCGACTGCGCGAACGCGTTCCCGCGGCTGGATCCCCGCTTCTCGGCCCTGCCGCGCTGGAACGTCTGGTCCGCGGGCCTGCGCGAGACGGACGTGGTCGCGGGCGCCGCGGAGGAGCGGCTGCGCGGGTGCCTGCGAGAGGTCGCGGCGTCCCGGCCCGCGCCCCGGATCGTGCTCGTGCTCTCGACCTGCGTCGCGGACGTCGTCGGCGCGGACCCCGGACCGGTCTGCGCCGCGGTGGAGGCCGAGACCGGCGTCCGCATCGTGCCGGCGGCCGCGGGGGGGATCCGGCCACGGACCCAGATCGGCGTGGCGGACGAGGTGGCGACGCTCCTGCTCGACGAGCTGGGCCGCCGGGACGCCGCGCCCGACCCGAAGGCCGTGGCGCTCGTGGGATACCCGACCGGCCGCGCCCCCGACCCGTCGCTCGACCCGCGCACCTTCCGCGCCGAGGCCGCCGGCGTGCTCGCGGGCCTCGGCCTGCGACTCGCCGCGTGCGTGCCCGAGGGCGCCGCGCTCGCCGACTGGGAGGCACTGCCCGGGGCGGGCGTGGTCGCGGTCCCGGACCGCGCCGCGCTGCCGGGGCTGATCGAGCGCCTGGACCGGCCGGGATGCGTCGTGGCGGAGGTCCCGGTGCCGGTCGGCGTCGAGGCGGCCGACGCCTTCCATGCCGCGGTCGCCGCGGCCTGCCGGGTGCCCGCGGCGCCGGTCCAGGGCCTGCCGTCCCGCGCGCTAGCGGCGGACGCGATCGCGGCGGCGAGGGCGCGGCTGTCCGGGCGGAGGCTCGCCTACGGGATCGGCTCGCACCACAACTTCCGGGCGGGGCACCTGGCGTGGGAGGGGCTCGGCGACCTGCCGCTGTTCCGCTCGCTCGGCTTCGAGGTCGATCTGGTCGTGCAGGAGCGCGACACCCCCGAGGCGCGGGCCCGGATCGAGCGCGGCCTCGCCGCGGCCGGGCTGGACCTCCCCTACCACCTGTTCCGCGAGCCGGCCGTGCTCGCGCCGGTGCTGCGGGCGGGCCGGTTCGACGTGGCCTACCTGTCCGATTTCCTTGCGGATCAGGCGGTCGCCGCGGGCGTGCCGATCGTCCCGCTCGGCCGCATCCGGCCGGGGTACGCGGGGGCCGCGGACGCGTGCGGCGAGGTCCTGCGCGCCGTGACCGGCGGCTTCCGCGAGCGGTACGCCCGGTGGCTCGCGCCCGGCCGCGATGCCCCCGGCCGTGACGCCCCGGGCCGCGAGGCCGCGGATCGCGCGCCCCCGGGCCATGGGAGGCAGCCGTGACGCGCAGCCCGTACGCGCTCGCCGACACGGACCACGGCGACCTGTTCGGCGTCTTCCTGGCCGTGCACGCGCTGCCGGGGTCCGTCCTGCTGCTGCACACCACGGTCGGGTGCAAGTTCAAGACCCAGCTCCACCTGTACGGCCACGACGCGTTCCGCGAGTCGCACAACCGGCGGCTGTGGACCGGCGTGGACGAGGTCCGGCTGATCGCGGGCTCCGGCGAGCGCCTGATCCGGTTCGCGACGACCTGGTACGAGCGGCGGCGGCCCGACCTGTTCGTGGTGACCACGAACGCGGCGGTGGAACTGTCCGCGGTCGACGTCGAGGCCGCGGTCGAGGACCTGCGGCGGCGCCTGCCGTGCCCGGTCCTGCTGCTGCCCGCGCCCGGCTACCAGGGCAGTCTGTGGGGCGGCTACTCCCGCATGGTCTCGGCCGTGGCCGGGCTCGCGGACTGGACCGCGCCCCGCGACCCCGCAGCGGTCGGCCTCGCCGGCTACCCGTTCGATCGCTACGAGATGGATCACGTCGCGAACCTCGGCGAGGTCCGGCGGCTGCTGAAGGCGGTCGGTCTCGACCTCGCGGGCACGCTGTTCTCGGGCGAGCCGCTCGCGGCGGTCCGCGGCATCGCGCGCGCGGGGACGCTGATCGCGCTGCCGTACGCCGCCCCTGCCGTTCCCGCCCTGGCCGCGGCGAGCGGGCGCCCGGTCGCGACGCTCGATCTCCCCGTCGGCCTCGCGGGTTCCGCCGCCTTCCTGCGCGCTGCCTCGGCCGCCGCGGCGACCCCGACCGCGACCGCCGCGGGGCTGCCGGACGCCCGCACCGAGGCCGCGATCGACCGCGAACTCGCACGCGCGGCCCCCCTCGCGGCGCGCGTCGCGGACCGCGTCGCGGGCCTGCGCGCGGCGGTCTGCCTGGACACGCCGCTCGCGGCCGCGGTGACAGCGTTCCTCCTCGACCTCGGCCTCGAGGTCCCGCTCGCCTGCCTGACGGACGGCGTGCAGGCGAACCCCGCGGCCTTCCACGCGACGCTCGACCGCCTCGGCGCCCCCCCCGCGGGCCGCCCGGCGGTCCTCGCCGCCCCGTCCCGCGACGAGGCGCGGGACGCGCTCCTGGCCGAGGCGGCCCGGTCGCCGATCCCGGTGATCGTCGGGTCCGCGGTCCAGGCGGGCTACGGCGTGCCGGGCGCCGCGGTCGTGCAGCTCGGCTACCCCGCGACCGGCAAGCACCAGGTCTACCCCGTGCCGTGGATGGGCTCGAACGGGGCGGTCGCGCTCGCCCAGCGCGTCATGGACGCCGCGGCCGGGGCGTTCTAGTGGTCCCCGCCCGAATTGAGGGGACTTGTCGTTCCTTGGGGCGCAGCGCACCCAATCGTGCCCCGCCGGCGCCCGTTCATGCGGTAGCAAGGCCCTGCGCCCGGGCGGAGGTGCGAGTCGGCAACGGGTGCAGCGCGCAGGGCCTTGCGGGCGCGGAGCGCGCCGCGCCTCAGCGCGGATCGCTCACTGGCCCAAATCGTCGGGCCTCCTTGCCGTTGGGCGGCGGCGTGGCCGGCTTGTTTCGTGGATCTGGCGCGCTGCGCGCCGTCCGATAGCGCTGCTATCGGCCGGTGCTCGCGTCCGCCGCCTTCGGCGGCCGCCACCTCCGCGAAACCGCTCGGCCATCCGCTCGCCCCCGGCTGCGTCGGACCGACGATTTGGGCACCGGGCCGGCGGCTTGACGGGTACCCATGGGCGTCGCTAGAGTCCGCCCGGCCTGTTCGGGGCATGGCGCATGGAGCGGCTGGTCGTGATCGGCGGAGGGGTGTCGGGCCTGGCGACCGCCTTCCGCGCTCGCGAGGCCGCGGCCGCGCTGGGGCACACGCTCGCGGTCACGGTGCTGGAGGCCGCGTCGAGGCCCGGCGGCAAGATGCGCACGGACCTCGCGGACGGGCTCGTGATCGAGGAGGGGCCGAACGGCTTCCTCGACTCGAAACCCGACCCGCTGCTGCTCACGCAGGCCATCGGCCTGGAATCGCGGCTGCTCCGCTCGTCCGACGCGGCTCGCAAGCGCTTCGTCTGCCGCGACGGGCGCCTCGTCCGGCTGCCGGAGACCCCCGGCGCGTTCCTCAGGTCGCCGCTGCTCTCGGGCCGGGGCAAGGTCCGGCTGCTCGGCGAGCCGTTCGCCCCCCCCGCGCCGCCCGGCGAGGAGACGCTGTCCGAATTCGCGGAGAGGCGCCTCGGGGCCGAAGCGCGCGACTACCTGATCGACCCGATGGTCTCCGGGATCTACGCGGGCGACCCGGCCCGCCTGAGCGTGGCAGCGGCCTTCCCGCGCGTGGTCGAGCTGGAGCGCGAGCACGGCGGGCTGTTCCGGGGCATGGTCGCCGTGATGAGGCAGCGCCGCCGGGAGCGGCGGCAGGGTCCGAAGTCGTACGCGGGCCCCGGGGGCACGCTCCAGTCGTATCGGGGGGGGGTGGCGACCCTCCCGGCGGCGCTCGCCGCCTCGATCGGCGGACCGCGGGCGGGGGGCGGGGACGGGCTGGTCCTGTCCACGGCCGCGACCGGGATCCGTCGCACCGCGACCGGCTGGGAGGTCATGGCGGAGACGGACGGCGCGGCGCGGACCTTCCCCGCGGACGCGGTCGTCCTGTCGTGCCCCGCTTACGACGCCGCTCGCCTGCTCCGGATCGCGGCCCCGGGCGCGGTCGAGCCGCTCGGAGGCATCCCGTACGCGCCCGTCGCGGTCGTCGCGACCGCGTTCGCGCGCGACGAGGTCGCCCGACCGCTCGACGGGTTCGGGTTCCTGATCCCCGGGACCGAGCGCCGCCCGATCCTCGGAACCCTGTGGGACTCCTCCGTGTTCGAGGACCGCGCGCCGCCGGGCATGGTGCTGCTGCGCTCCATGGCAGGGGGGGCACGGAGGCCGGACGTCGCCGAGATGCCCGACTCGGACCTCGTCGCGATCGTGCGGGCCCAGCTCGCGGACCTGATGGGCATCCGGGCGGCCCCGCGGCTCGTACGCGTCTATCGCTGGGACCGGGGGATCCCGCAGTACGACCTCGGGCACCTCGGCCGAGTGGCCGCGGCGGAGGCGGCGCTCGCCCGCGAGCCGGGCCTGTTCCTCTGCCACAACGCGTACCGCGGGATCGCTCTCGCGGACTGCTGCCGCGAGGCGGCCGCGACCGGCCGCAACGTGGCGTCGTTCCTCTTCGCGCAGACGCAGGAGGCGCACCCATGAGGCTCGGGACCGTCCTCGCGAACGGCCGCGCGACCACGGTCGCGGACCGGGCCGGCCTGCTCGTGGACCTGTGCGCCCTGTCCCCGCACGTGCCGGTCGGCCGCGCGCTCGTCGCGGCCTGGGAGGCCGGGGACGCGGGGGTTCGCGACGCCGCGCGGGTCGCGACCACGGCCGATCCGGCGACGCTCCCCCTGCTCGATCACGCCGCCGTGACGTGGCTCCCCCCGATCCCGGACGCGGGCACCGTGTTCGCGGTCGGGCTCAACTACCTGTCCCACTGCCGCGAGCAGGGGAGGGAGGCCCCGGCCGAGCCGCTGTTCTTCACGAAGCTCCCCTCGTCGTACAACGGGCACATGGGAGACGTGGTCGCCTGGCCGCTCACGCAGGAGCTGGACTACGAGGGCGAGCTGGCCGTGGTCGTCGGCCGCGGGGGCCGTGCCATCCCCGAGGCGGACGCGCTCGCCCACTGCTTCGGCTACACGGTGATGGCGGACTTCACCGCGCGCGACCTCCAGCGCCGCGACCGGCAGTGGACGCGCGCGAAGGGGCTCGACGGCTTCGCGCCGTTCGGACCGCTCGTCGCGACGCGCGACGAGGTCCCTGACCCGTCCGCGCTCCGGATCGTGACGACCGTGGACGGCGTGGTCGTGCAGGACGCGCCCACGTCCGAGATGACGTTCGGGGTCGCGCGGCTCGTGGCGTGCCTGTCGCAGGCGATCACGCTGCGTCCCGGGGACGTGATCACCACCGGCACCCCGGCGGGAGTCGGCGTGTTCGCGAAACCCCCGCGGTTCCTGGTCCCGGGCAACGAGGTCAGGGTGCGGATCGACGGGATCGGGGAGCTGGTCAACCGGGTGGTCCTGCCCCCCCCGCCGCGGCCCTGACCAGGTCCACTCTCAGGTCGGGCCCGACGCGCGTCACCCGCTCCACCTCGAACCGCACCGCGTCCGGGAGCGTGCGCAGGCCGAGGTCGTCGCACCACGGCCGCGCGGCCGGGTCCGCCAGCAGCATGGCCGCCAGGAACAGCACGACCCGGTCCGCGAGCCCATCCCGGACGAGCGTCGCCGCGACCGCGGCCCCGCCCTCGACCAGCGCGGACGTGACGCCCCGGCGGCCGAGCAGGTCGAGCAGCGCCGGGAGCGACACGCCCCCGGGACCGCGGGGCAGGCGGACGACCTCGACCCCGGCCGCGGAGAGGGCCGCGGCGCGAGCGGCCGGAGCGTCCGCCGCCACCGCGACCAGCACGGGGCCGCGATCGGTCGTGCGCGCGAGCTGCGACGACGCGGACAGCCGCGCGTCCGAGTCGAGCACGGCTCGAAGCGGAGGCCGGCGCACCCGGACCCCGCGCGGCAGCAGCAGCGGGTCGTCGCCGCACGCCGTCCCGGATCCCACCAGCACGCAGTCGGCGATCGCGCGCATCCGCTGCACGGCGAGGCGGGAGGCCTCGGACGACACCCACCGCGACGAGCCGTCGCGCGCCGCGATCCGGCCATCGAGCGTGGTCGCCAGTTTCAAGGTGACGTGGGGCCGTCCCGTGGTGATGTACGTCCCGAAGGCGGCGTTCAGGCGCCGGGCGTCAGCCTCCAGCACGCCGGTCGCGACCTCGAGCCCGCGGGCGCGAAGCTGCGCGAGCCCGCGGCCGGACACCGCCGGGTTCGGGTCCTCCATCGCGACCACGACCCGCCGCACGCCCGCGGCCACGATCGCGGGCACGCAGGGAGGGGTCTTCTTCTCGACGTGGCAGCAGGGCTCGAGGTTGACGAACAGGTCGCACCCCGACGCCGCAGCCCCCGCCGCGGCGAGCGCCGACGCCTCGGCGTGCGGAAGCCCGGGGCCGCGGTGCCAGCCGGTCGCGATCGCCCGGCCGTCGCGGACGAGCACGGCGCCGACCATGGGGTTGGGACTCGCGAGGCCGGCGCCCCGCGCGGCGAGGCGAAGCGCCATCCGCATGAACCGGCGGTCCGCGTCCATCGGGAACGCACCCGGGCGGCCCGTATCGGGCCGCGGTCACCCGGCCGGGCCGGGCCGGCCGCGACGAGGGCCGCGCCGGCTGCGGCGGTCCAGCAACGAATGGATCTCGGCCTCGAACGAGACGAGGTCGGTGAACTGCCTATAGACACTGGCGAAACGGACGTAGGCCACCGGGTCGCGATCACGCAGGAAGGCCATCACCTGCTCGCCGATCCAGCGGCTCTCGACTTCGTGGGCCATCATGTCCTGGATCCGGCCGAGCAGGCCGTCCACGAACTCCTCGAGGTCCTTGATCGGGACCGGGCGCTTCTCGGTGGCGCGGACGAGTCCCTCCAGCACCTTGCTGCGCTTGAACTCCTCGCGGCGACCGTCCTTCTTGACCACGAGCGGGATGAACTCCTCGCGGCGCTCGTAGGTGGTGAACCGGCGCTGGCAGGCCTCGCACTCGCGCCGGCGGCGGATCGAGAGCCCGTCCTGCGCCACGCGCGAGTCCACGACGCGGCTGTCGGGATGGGTGCAGAAGGGGCACTTCATCGGGGGCCCCCGCCCTCCTCGCGGGCAATCAGGTCCAGGCGCCGCTGGTGGCGCGGCTCGAAGCCGGCGGCGAGGAACGCGTCGAGCAACTCCATGGCCAGCGGCACGCCGATGAGCCGGGCGCCGACGACGAAGACGTTCGCGTCGTTGTGCTCGCGTGCGAGCCGGGCCGTGGTCACGTCGTGGCAGAGGGCCGCGCGGACGCCGCGCACCTTGTTCGCGGCGATCGACATCCCGATCCCGGTGCCGCAGGTGAGAACGCCAAGGTCGGCCTCGCCGCTCCCGACCGCGCGGGCGACGGCGAACGCGAAGTCAGGGTAGTCCACCGACCTGCCCGGGTCGTCGGTCCCCAGGTCCGCGACCTCGTGACCGCGCGAGCGCAGGGG
>VGRB01000084.1 GCA_016875475.1 Deltaproteobacteria bacterium | reverse complement strand
GGGGACGTAGGGTGCGCCGGCGAGGAGGAACGGCGTCGTCGTGCCGCGGCCCTCGGACAGGTTCGTGCCCTCCAGCAGGCACATGCCCGGGTAGACCAGCGCGGTCTCCCAGCCGGGGATGTTCGGCGACGGCGGCACGAACGGGAGCCCGGTGTCCGGCCAGAGGTCGCCGCGCCGGAGCCCGGCGCACGGCACCACGACGAGGTCCACGGGCAGCCCGGCGGTTGCCGCGTACAGGCGCGCGACCTCCCCGGCGGTCATGCCGTGGCGCGTCGCGAGGTCAGCGTACCCTACGAAGGAGCGGAAGGCCGGCAGCACCCGGTTCCCTTCCACCTCGACGAGCCCGATCGGGTTCGGCCGGTCGAGCACCACCACCTGCACGCCCTCGGCCGCGCAGGTCTCCATCGTCATGGCGAGCGTGGCGAGGTACGTGTAGTAGCGTGCGCCCACGTCCTGCAAGTCGAAGATCACCGCGTCCAGCCCCTTCACCAGGGACCGGGACGGCGCGAGCGACTCGACGGCGTCCCCGTAGAGGCTGACCACGGGCAGGCCGAGCCGCGGGTCGCGCGAGTCCGGCACCGGCTCCATGTATGCCTGCTCCCCGAACAGGCCGTGCTCCGGGACGAGCAGCATGACGGGACGCGTGTCGCGCGACGAGCACAGGAGGTCGAAGGAATGGCGCCCGGCGCGGTCCACGGAGGCGCCGTGGCAGAGGAGCGCGGTGCGGCGCCCGCGCGCGAGACGCGTCCAGGCGGGCTCGGCGAGCAGTCGATCGATGCCTGCGGCTACCATTGCTTCGAGACCTCTCGACTCAACCCAGCGCTTCACGGATGGCGGACAGGTACGAGGAAGCCAGCGCGCGTGCGGAGCCGCCCGGGTCGGCGAGCGCCGCGGCGGGCTCGGGCCCCATCGCGAGCCGCGCGTGGAACATCCCGGCCACGGACAACGCGGCGCCGAGCCCGGCGTCGCACGGCGGCACGTCCGGCTCCGCGGGGCCGTCCGGCACGGAGGCGTGCACGACCTGGGCGTCGATCGACGCGGCGAGCGACTCGATCCGGTCCCCGGCCCCGGCGGGCAGCGCCGCGGCCAGGGTCAGCGCGACGGTCGAGGCCGGGCCGTCGATCGCGAGCAGGCGGACGGCATCCGGGGCAGGCGCGCCCCATGCCGCGTCCACGGCGCCGCGGAGCCGCTCGATCGCCGCGAGGCACGACCCGAGCGCGCCGGTCCACGCGCCGGGAGCGGCGACCGTGGACGGCCGCCCGACCTCGCTCACGCCGGGGGGCAGGGACGCGGCCGGGTCGGGGAGGGCGAGGACCGCCTCCAGGCCGGTCACCGCCGCGAGGTCGGATCCTGCCGCCGGATGGACGTCGAGGACCGCGCAGCCGGGGACCGCGTCCGGGAGCGAGGCGAGCAGGCGAAGGGCCGTCTCGCCCGGGCCGTCCACGGCCACGCGCACCACCTCGCGGGCCGGGGCGCGCAGGGCGCGCCTCGGAGGGGAGGGCACGTCGGCGTGGAGGACGACGAGACCGTGCGGCACGCGCACCGGCGCGGCTCCGGTCGGGGCGAACGCGAGGCAGGTCCCGCCGAGCGCCCCCGCGGACTCCAGCACCGACCTCAGGCTGGCCCCGATCGGGTCCGGGCGGTAGGCCACCAGGTGGACGGGGCCGGACAGCGCGGCCGGGTCCAGCTCGGAGACCGCCTTTACCTGCGCGAGCACGTCCACCAGCCGGGCGAGGTCGAGCGCCTGCGCCGGGGTGGCGCCGGGGTCGGGGAACGGCAGGTTGCGGGCCTGCGGCAGTGCGGTGCAGAGCACGACACCGGGGCCGTCGCCGCCGGGCCGGCTCCCGAGGACGGACTCTCCGGACCCGAACTCGTCCCAGGTGGACTGCTCGACCACCGACAGGTCCGAGAAGTACATGTACGAGACGATGCGGTCGAGGACCGAGGTCCGGCTCCCGAGCGTCTCGACCACGGCGCGTGTGACGTCGAAACCCACCGGTCGAGTGTACCTTGAAAAACGGGCCGCCGGGGTGCCGAAGCACCGGGAAAGTGCTAACCTCCCTGGGAGAGGCGCGGAGAGGGGTCGGGGCATGAGGGCCGTCTTCATCACCCGCATCGGGTTGCCGGACGCGGCCTTGAAGCTGCGCGACGCCGACCCCCCCGCACCTGCCGGCCGGCAGGTCCTGATCCGGGTGCGGGCGTTCGGCGTCAACTTCGCGGACGTGCTCGCCCGCACCGGCATGGACCTCGAGACGCCGCGCATGCCGTACGTCCCCGGGTTCGAGGTGGCCGGGACCGTGGAGGCGGTGGGACCGGATTGCAGGTCCGCGGTCGTCGGGTCGAGGGTCGCCGCGATCACCGAGATGGGGGGGTACGCGGAGCTGGCGCTCGCGGACGAGTCGTTCGTCGTGCCGCTGCCCGAGGCGCTGTCGTGGACGGACGCGGCCGCCATCCCGGTGAACGGCGCCGCGGCGTGGCTCGCGCTGAAGGGGCTGACGTGGGCCCCGTGCGTTCGCGCGGGGGACCGGGTGCTGGTCCACGCGGCGGCGGGCGGGTCGGGGCTGATGGCGGTGCAGATCGCGCTCGACGCCGGGTGCGAGGTGTTCGGCACGGTCGGGTCCGACATCAAGGTCGAGTTCCTGAAAGGGCTCGGGGTGCACCACCCGATGAACCACACCATCGCCGACGTGGAGGCCGAGGTCAGGAAGGCGAGCGGCGGTCACGGGCTCGACCTCGTGCTGGATTCGGTCGGGGGCGACTCGATCTCGATGGCCATGCGGATGCTCGCGCCGTCCGGGCGCCTCGTCAGCATCGGGGTGTCGTCGATGACGCCGCGGACCACCCGCAGCCTCGTCGCGACCGGCGTGGGACTGCTGAAGGCGCCGGTGCTCCACCCCTACGCCCTGCTGGGCGAGAGCAAGGGCTTCCTGGGGCTGAACCTGCGGCGGATCGCGGCGAACCGGCCGAAGGTCGTGCGCGACGCGCTGATCGCGGTCATGCAGATGGTCGCGGAGGGCAGGCTGAAGCCTCACGTGGACTCGATCTTCCCGCTGGACGCGACCGCCGCCGCGCACGAGCGCCTCCACGGCCGCTGCAGCATCGGCAAGGTGGTGGTCACGGTGGGGTGACCCCCCGCCGGCGATCTCATGCCCAGGGGTCGCGGACCAGGATCGTGTGGCTGCGGTCGGATCCGGTGGAGAGCAGGATCGCGGGCACGCCGACGCCGGCCTCGATCCGGCGGACGTAGTCGCGCGCGGCTGACGGGAGCGCCGCCGGATCCGCGATGCCGGCGACGTCCTCGGCCCAGCCGTCCCACTCCTCGTAGATCGGCTTCAGGGCGGGATCGGCGAGCATGTCGGGGTGCGGGACGTCGTGGCGCCTGCCGCGCAGGTCGTACGCCACGCAGACCGGGAGCTTCGCGAGGCCGCTCAGCACGTCGAGCTTCAGGACCGCGAGCGCGCCGATGCCGCAGGTGCGGACGGCGTAGCGGAGCAGCGGCAGGTCCAGGAAGCCGCAGCGACGCGGGCGCCCGGTCGTCGAGCCGTACTCGCTCCCCTTGTCGCGGAGCCACGTGCCGACGTCGCCCTCGTCCTCGGTCGGGAAGGGGCCGGCGCCGACGCGCGTCGAGTACGCCTTCATGATGCCGATGACGAGCGGGTCCCTGGGGATGCCGACCCCGGTGAGCGGGAACGCGGCCGGCCCCGCGGTCAGCGACGAGGTCACGTAGGGATAGGTCCCGTGGAGCAGGTCCAGGAGCGTGCCCTGGGCGGACTCGAACAGCACGCGCCTGCCGGACGACAGGGCCGCGTGCACGACGGCGGCGGTGTCGCGGACGAACGGCTGGAGCTTGCGGCCCCACTCGATGCACGCGTCCACCATGGCCGCGCGGTCCAGGGGCTGCCCCCCGAGGTGCTTGATGATGGCGTTGCGCTCGGTCAGCACGCCGTCCATGCGCCGGGCCAGGCGCGCGGTGTCGAACAGGTCGGCGAACCGGATGCCGGCGCGCGAGGCCATGTCCTCGTAGGCCGGGCCGATGCCGCGGCCGGTGGTGCCGATCCGCGACTCGCCGCGCGCCCGCTCGCGAAGCGCGTCGAGCGTCTTGTGGTACGGGAGCACGAGGTGCGTGGCGTGGCTGATGAAGAGGCGGTCCGGGCCGAGCGACACGCCGGCGGCAGCCAGGTCGTCCATCTCCTTCAGCAGGGTCTCCGGGTCGAGGACCCCCGCGGGCCCGATGACGCAGGTGGCGGCGGGGTTGAGCGCGCCGGACGGGACCTGGTGCAGGACCACCTTCCGATCGCCGACGACCACGGTGTGGCCGGCGTTCGCGCCGCCCTGGAAGCGGACGACGAGGTCCGCGCTGCGCGAGAGGATGTCGGTGACCTTCCCCTTCCCCTCGTCCCCCCACTGGATCCCCGAGACGACCAGACAGCCGGGCATGACACGCGGACTCTTCACGGGAAGTGGGCGATGCTGGATTCGAACCAGCGGCCTACAGCTCCGGAGGCTGTCGCTCTATCCAACTGAGCTAATCGCCCGGCCACGAAAGCGTGGGGACAGTAGCACGGCGGGTCGCGGGACGCAAGCGGTTTGGCGCTATCGGCGCGACCGCTGCGTGGCGTTTGCGCAGGATCCCTTTCGGAAGACCCCGTTCCCCCGCCGGGTTCCTCACGCGAATGTAGAAGGCGTCGCCCGCGCATGGGCGTCGTGCCTCTCCCGGGCGTGAGGCAGGGCGGCGCCTTCGGCCAGGAACCCGGCGGGTGGGGCTGGCACTCCCCGGGCAGGGGACGGGAGGGTGGGGCGCGCGCTGTGGTAAAATCGGTGCCCCCGCGAGGACGGCGGATGGGAGGGCGAATCTGTCCGGGGTGCGGTGCGAAGGGCGACCTGGAGGTCTGCGGGGCCTGCGGGATCCGCACGCTCCGCGAGGACCGGACCGAGCCGCCGCGGGATCCGGAGGTCGGCGAGGTCGTGGACGGGCGCTACCGCCTGGACTCCCTGGTCCGGCGCGGGGGGATGGGGGCGATCTTCAAGGCCACGCAGATCGCGACCGGCCGGGTCGTGGCGCTGAAGGCCATCCGCGCCGAGTACGCGCTCGACGCCAACGCGGTCAAGCGGTTCCTCCGTGAGGCGCGCGCCGCGAGCCTGCTGTCGCACCCGCACACGATCCGCATGATCGACTTCGGACAGACCGAGGTCGGCAACCTCTACCAGGTCCTGGAGTACCTCCCCGGCCGGACGCTGGCCGAGGTGCTGACCGAGGTGCGCGCGCTCCCCGAGCGGCGGGTGATCAAGATCGCTTCGGAGACCGCTGCGGCGCTGGCCGAGGCGCACGCGGCGGGGCTGGTCCACCGCGACCTGAAGCCCGAGAACGTGATGCTCATGGACGTGTTCGGAGACCCGGATTTCGTGAAGGTCTTCGACCTCGGCATCGCGAAGTTCATGGACCCGCAGCTCGCGGCGGCGACCGTGACGGACAGCGGGGTCCGGGTCGCCGGCGTCGAGGTCGGCGCCGCCGCGGCGCCCGGGTCGGTCGTGGGCACGCCGCACTACATGCCGCCGGAACGGGCGACCGGGGAGCCGGCGACCCCCGCGGTGGACGTCTACGCGCTCGGGGTGATCGTGTTCGAGGCCCTGTCGGGGACGCGCCCGTTCGACGCGCCGGAGCCGCAGGACGTGCTGCTGGCGCACGTGCGGGACCCGATACCGGACCTGCCGTCCGGGTGCGTGGCCTCGCCCGGGCTCAGGTTCCTGCTCAAGAGGATGCTCGCGAAGGACCCCGCGGCGCGGCCGGCCGCGGTCGATCTGGTCAGGGAACTGGAGTCGCTCCGGCCGGACGGGACGCGGCCCGACGGCGGTCCTGCCCGCGCGGACGCGGGGGCCGGCGCGGCACCGGCCGCGGCGCACCGGACGCTCCGGTGGTGGTGGGTCGCGGGCCTGCTCGCCGCGGGCGCGGTCGCGGGGGTCGCGCTCTGGACGCTGCGCGAAGCGGCAGCCCCGCCGCCCGCGGTCGCGTCGCCTCCCGCCGTCCCGGGCGCGTCGCCCCCCCCGGCGGAGGCGGTCCCCGCGACACCGGCGGCGGCACCTGCGACCCCGCCGGCGCCCGCGGTGGTCCCGGTCGAGCGGCCCGAGGCCCCGCGCGTCCCGAAGGCGGCCGTCAAGTCGAAGCCGAAGAAGCCCGCGCCCCCGTCCGCTCCGAAGTACCGGAGGCTGGATTGAACGGTCGCGTCGCCGGGGTGGCGTGCGGGGTCGCGCTGGCCCTCGCGCTCGCGCGTCCGGCGCCCGGGGACGGCCGCGTCCGGAAGGCTCAGGCGCTCGCCCAGAGCGCGGAGGTCCTCGCGGACGACGGGAGCCTCGACGAGGCGATCCGCCTGTACGAGCGTGCGTACGCGCTCGACCCCGAGCCGGTCCTCCTCTACAACGTCGCGCGCCTGCACGAGAGAAAGGGCGACCTGGATCGCGCCCGCGAGGGCTACGAGAGGTACCTGGCCGCGGAGAAGGACGCGGGCGGCCGCGCCGCGGGCGAGGCCCGCCTCGCCACGGTGAGGGAGCGGATCGCCGCGGCCGCGCCGACGCAGCCGGAGCCGACGCAGCCGGAGCCCACGCCGCCGCAGGCAGCGGCGCCCGGGCCGCCGCAGGCGCCGGTCGTCGAGACCGGTCGCGCGGCCCAGGTGACCGCGTCTCCCCCGGTGCCGGGAAGGACGGCCGCGCGCGGATCGGCCGTCGCACGGGCGCCGCGCAAGCCCGTGCGCGGTGCGCGGTGGGCGTGGGGCTGGGCGCTCGTGGGGACCGGCGCAGCCGCCGTCGCCGCGGGCGGCGTCCTGACGGGGCTCGCGGCCGCGGACCGATCCGGGATCGACGACGCGCACAGGTACCGGGACGGCACGGTCGGCGGGATCGGGCGGGCCGAGGCGCTGGACCTGCGCGCGGCGTACGAGACGAAGACGAAGGCGAGCGTGGCCATGTACGCGATCGGCGGCGCCGCCGTCGTGACCGGCGCGGCCCTGCTGCTGGTCCCGGAACGGCGCCTCCCCGCGGGGCCGCCTCCGCTATCGATCGCGCCGCTGCCGGGCGGCGGGGTCGCGGCCGCGGCCGTGGCGAGGTTCTGATGGGCGGAAGGCGCCTTCGGCTGGGATGGCTCGGCGCAAGGCGCCTTCGACGGGGATCGCTCGGCGGAAGGGTCGCGGCGGTCCTCGCGGCGGTCCTGGCGATCCCCGCGGTCCCCGCGCTCGCCTGCCGCGGCCCGGACGTCGAGGCGATGCGGTTCTCGTGCGACCCGGCGCGCGGCGACGCGCAGTGCGGCGCCGGCTGCCGGTGCATCGCCGTCTCGCTCCAGCCGTACCCTGGCGTGTGCCGGTGCGAAGCCGCGCCGCTGCCCGATGCCGGACCGGACGAGGGCGGGGACGAGGGCTGCGGAGAATCCTGCGAGGCCGTCGAGCCGGAGCCGCCGTGCCAGGGCGGCTGGTGCCGCGTGCCGGCGGGCCCGTTCAGGATGGGGTGCGACGCGGCGAGCGACGCGGCGTGCGGCCCGGACGAGGGCCCGCAGCACGAGGTGATCCTGGCCGCGTTCGAGATAGGGCGCCTCGAGGTCGGCGTGGAGGAGTACGCGGCCTGCCAGGCGTGCGGCCCGGCGGGGACGGGACCGTTCTGCAACGCCGGGGAGGCGGGGCGCGGCGGGCACCCGGTGAACTGCGTGACGTGGGACCAGGCCGCGGCCTACTGCGAGTGGATCGGACGGCGGCTGTGCACCGAGGCCGAGTGGGAGAAGGCGGCGCGCGGCGGCTGCGAGCTGCACGACGGGTGCGCGGCGACCCCCAGGCTCCACCCGTGGGGCGACGCGCCGCCGGCCGACGCGGCCGCGACCGCGGGGGCGCCGGTCGGCAACCTGCTGGACGCGGCGGCGGTCACCGCCTACCCGGGATGGGCGCCGGGGATCCCGGGGTACGACGACGGCTACGCCGGGACCGCGCCTGCCGGAAGCTTCGCGGCGGGCGCGAGCCCCTACGGCGCGCTCGACATGGCCGGGAACGTGATCGAGTGGGTGTCCGACTTCTACGCGGCGGACGCGTACGCCCGCTGCGCCGCGCCGTGCATCGACCCGCAGGGGCCCGCCGGCGGCGCGACGCGCGCGGGCAGGGGCGGCAGCTTCAAGTCGCCCGCGGCGGACCTGCGGTGCTCGGCCCGCGGCGAGGGCGACCCGTGGCACGGCGACGGAGAGACCGGCTTCCGGTGCTGCGGATCGTTGTGAAGATCACTGGCTCACGCAGCCGCCACGGGCGGCGGGGAGGACGGCGAGCATGACCATCGGCCACGACCGGGTCGTCACGATCCGCTACGAGGTGACCAACACGTCCGGAGAGGTGGTGGACAGCTCCGACGGACAGGAGCCGCTGGTCTATCTGCACGGGCACGGCGAGATCGTGCCGGGGCTCGAGCGGGCACTGGACGGCCGCGACGCCGGGGAGAAGGTCGCCGTCACGCTCGCGCCCGCGGACGCGTACGGCGAGTACGACCCTGAGCTGGACGTCGGCATCCCGAAGGACGCGTTCCCGGAGGAGGCGCGCGAGCGACTTGTCCCCGGGTCGGCCTTCGTGGCCGAGCACCCGGAGCACCCCGGCGAGGAGATGCTGCTGCGCGTGCTGCGGACCGACGACGACACGATCTGGGTCAGCGGCAACCACCCGCTCGCGGGCGAGGCGCTCTCGTTCGCGGTGGACGTGGTCGAGGTGCGCGAGGCCACGATCGCGGAGGTCGAGCACGGCCACGCGCACGGCCCGCACGGCCACGACCACGACCACGGCGACGAGGAAGACGACGAGTCGTAGCGTCGCCTCCCCCCCCAGCGTCCCCGCCGGGGTTCGCGGCGATCGGCGGGAGCATGCCGGCCTGACTGGGGATGCGGGCCGGATGGTTCGCCGGAAGGCGCGTCACGCGCCGCGCGCGGCCTTGAACGCCTCCTCGAAGCGCGGCAGGGAGCGCTCGATCACGTCGTCGGGCACGCAGAAGGCGATCCGGAAGCAGCCGGGGTACTCGAATCCGGACCCGGGCGTGACCAGGACCAGGCGCGACGCCAGGGTCCGCACGAACTCGAGGTCGTCCGGCACCGGGCATTTCGGGAACATGAAGAACGTCCCGTCCGGCTTCACCACGTCGTAGCCGATCGCGGTCAGGCCGCGGAACAGGATGTCGCGCTTGCGCTCGTAGACGGCGACGTCGGGGCGGATGCGGTCGATCACCGCGATCATGCGCTGCATCAGCGCCGGCGCGTTCACGTAGCCGAGCGTGCGGTTGGTGAAGGTCGCGGCCGAGAACAGGTCCGCCGCCGCCGCGCAGCGCGGCGAGATCGCGAGATACCCGATCCGCTCGCCCGCGAGCGACAGGTCCTTGGAGTGGGACATCGCCATCAGCGTGTCCTCGTAGTGCGCGAACGGGCTCGCGAACTCGAGGCCGTCGAACAGCAGCCGGCGGTAGGGCTCGTCGGACAGCAGGTAGATGGTCCGGCCGTGCCGGCGCGACTTCCGCCGCAGCAGGTCGCCGAGGCGCGCGAGGACGCCGGCCGGGATCAGGCGCCCGGACGGGTTGCACGGCGAGTTCAGGATCAGCGCCTTGGTGCGCGGGCCGATGCGCGCGTCGAGGTCGTCCAGGTCCGGAAGGAAGTCCGGACGCGCGCGCGACACCACCTTCGTGCCGCCGTGGTTCGACACGTAGAAGGCGTACTCGGCGAAGTAGGGGGCGATCAGGACGACCTCGTCGCCCGGGTCGAGCACGCTCTTCAGCGCGACGTTCAGCGCTCCCGCGGCCCCGACCGTCATCACCACGTGATCCGCCGAGAAGGGCAGGGCGGTCTCGACCGCGAGGTCCCGGGCCACCCGGGACCGCGTGGCCGGGAAGCCGCTGTTCTGCATGTAGGCGTGGACCCCGGGCCGCTCCTCGCGGACCACCTTCTCCAGCGCCCTGTGGAAATCGTCCGGGGGCGGGATGCACGGGTTCCCCAGCGTGAAGTCGAAGACGTTCTCCGGCCCGTGCTCCTGCTTGAGCCGCAGTCCCTCCTCGAACATCTTCCGGATCCACGAACCCCGCTTGATCTGGTCCCGAACCAGGTTGGAGATGCTCATGGCCGCGGATTACCGCACGTCTCGCGGGGGCGCGTCAACTCCCACTCGTGCCGAGCATTCCGCGCTGTCGCCCGGCCCGCACGGCAGGCGGTCCCGAACAACCCCCGTCGAGTCGCGTACCCCACCTTCCCGACCCGGCAGGCCCCAGGGGCATCGATCGGAGGGGGGCGCGGCTCGCCCCCCTGCCCGCCGCCCCGCGTTGCGGGGCGCTCGTGCCTTCACCCCAGGTGTTTCCCGTCCCCGAGCCCGAGCCCGAGCCCGAGCCCGTACCCGCCCCGTCCTGCTCCACCCAGGCTTTTCCCCTCCACCTATGACCATTGACGGGATCGGGTGCAAACCCGGCCGACAGGGAGGCTTGACACACCGCGTCAGGCGTCGGTACCGTCTACGGGGGCGCCGGAATGGCGTGTTCGTGGCCCGTTGATTTGGGGAGGTTCACGCATGGCAACGTTCGCCGCTGACCTGAGAGACATCCGGTTCGTCCTGTTCGAGCTGCTGAAGACCGACGAGCTGAAGAAGTTCGAGCTGTTCAAGGACTTCGGCAGGGATGACTACGACGCGTTCCTCACCGAGGCCTTCCGCTTCGCCCGGGACGTGGTCGCCCCCGTGAACGAGCCCGGCGACCGGATCGGCGCCCAGTTCAAGGACGGCGTGGTGACCCTCCCCGAGGAGTTCGTCGCGGCCTACAAGCGCTTCAAGGACGCCGGGTGGGTCGGCGCGGTCCAGGCGCCGGAGATCGGCGGCCAGGGCCTTCCCTGGGTCATCGGCCAGGTGATCCACGAGATGTTCATCGGCGCGTCGGTGGCGTTCTCGCTGTCCTGCGGCCTGTCCGAGGGCGTGATCAGCCTGCTCCAGGACTTCGGCTCCGAGGAGCTGAAGGCGCGCCTCGCCCCCGGCCTGATCGAGGCGAAGTGGAGCGGCACGATGTGCCTGACCGAGGCCGGCGCGGGCTCGGACGTCGGCGCCAGCAAGACCACGGCCACGAAACTGCCGAGCGGGATGTACTCGATCCAGGGCACGAAGATCTTCATCACCGGCGGCGACTCGAACCTGACCGAGAACGTGATCCACGCGGTCCTCGCCCGCACCCCCGACGCGCCTCCCGGCACGAAGGGCCTGTCGCTGTTCATCGTCCCGAAGCACCGCGTCAACGACGACGGCACGCTCGGCGAGTTCAACGACGTCAAGGTCGGCCGCATCGAGCACAAGATGGGCATCAAGGGCTCGCCGACCTGCGTCATCCCCTTCGGCGAGGACGGCAAGTGCGAGGGCTATCTCCTCGGGCAGGAGCTCGAGGGGATGAAGATCATGTTCCACATGATGAACGAGGCGCGCATCATGGTCGGCGTGCAGGGCCTCGCCCTCGCCGCCGCCGCCTACCAGACCTCGCTCCAGTACGCGCGCGATCGCGTCCAGGGCACCGACCTGAAGTCGATGAAGGACCCCAAGGCCCCGAAGGTCGCGATCATCAGGCACGCGGACGTCAAGCGCATGCTGCTCTGGCAGAAGTCCGTCACCGAGGGCCTCCGCGCGATGCTGTACGCCGCGGCGTACTACGCGGACCTCGCCCGCGCCTGCAAGAAGGCCGGCGACACGGAGAACGCCGACAAGTACAGCGGCTGGGTCGAGCTGCTGACCCCGGTCTGCAAGGCCTACGGCTCGGACATGGGCACGAAGTCCTGCGACCTCGCGGTCCAGGTGCTCGGCGGCTACGGCTACTGCCAGGAGTACCCGGCCGAGCAGTACCTGCGCGACGCCCGCATCGCCGGGATCTACGAGGGCGCGAACGGCATCCAGGCCATGGACCTCGTCGGCCGCAAGATGGGCATGAAGGGCGGCGCGGTCATGATGGGCTTCCTCAAGGAGCTGGCCGGCTTCTGCGCCAGGTACAAGGCGCACCCGACGATCGGCAAGCTCGTCCAGAAGCTCGAGGAGGCCTCGCGCGAGATGGGCGCGCTCGTGATGAAGTTCGGCGGCCTCGCGGCCCAGGGCGACATCGAGTACCCGGTGCTCTACGCGTACACCTTCCTGGAGTGCTTCGGCGACACCGTGACGGCGTGGTTCCTCCTGCAGGAGGCGTTCGAGGCCGACGTGCAGCTCCAGAAGATCTACAAGGACAACGCCGCGACCGCCCTCGGGCAGAAGAAGAAGCTTCACGAGGAGAACCCGGAGGCGAAATTCTACCACGGCAAGATCATGTCCGCGCAGTTCTTCTGCAACACGATCCTGCCGCAGGTGAAGTCCCGGTCCGAGACCATCAGGACCGGCGACCGCAGCGCCATCGAGGTCGAGTTCTAGGTACTTCCCGCCGTCGTTCCGCCGGACTACAATCCCGCCCGTGAAGGCGGTCCTCGCAAGCGTCCTCGTCGTCGTGCTGCCCGCGTCGCTGCAGGCCGCCGACCTCGATCTCCTGCCCGGGACCGCGTTCAACGTGTCAGCGAGGTGCGGCGACCCGGCTCCCGTGTCGGTGCAGTTCATGGGCGCCGACGTGTCGCCCCTGGTCGATCTCCCCGCCGGGGATGGCGTGCCGATCTCGCTGGCGCGCGGCTTCTACTCGGTCGCGGCGACGCGGCGCGACGGCAGCACGGTCGAGGAGGCGCAGGTGCGGGTGGACGGGCCGGGGTTCCGGCTCGCCTTCGGGTGCGCGACGCCGTTCCCCCCCCCGGAGAGCGTGCGCCTGGCCGCGGACCGCGGGGAATCGCAGGTCCGCTTCTCGAACACGACCGGGGACTGCGGGGACCCGCGGCGGATCGAGTTCTGGGCGGACGGGAGGCTCGCGGCGGCGGTCGGGCCCGGCGGGTCGGTGGAAGGCCGCCTGCCGCGCGCCGACGTGGTCGTGGACGTGGTATCAGGCGGGAAGCGCCTGGTCTCGACGCACCTCGCGACCGTCCGCACCGGGCAGCACGTGTTTCACGGGTGCACGGACCCGGGCGCGCCGTCCGAAGGCGTCGCGATCGCGTTCCAGAACACCACCGACGCCTGCCCGGACCCGCTGGAGCGGCGGCACCTCACGCTGTGGGTCGATTCGGCGCCGCGCCTGGGCCTCGCGCCCGGCGGGCAGGGCGTCGCATACGGGCCGCGAGGGCGGCACGAGATCAAGGTGCTCGTGGGACTGACGCGCGAGAAGCTGGTGAGCGGCACCCGGGAGGTCGTCGCGCCGTTCCGGGTCCGATACGGTTGCGGAATGTGAGCCAAGGCGGGGGCGTGCGCCTCCCGCCCGCGGAGCGCCGATGAAGAAGCACTTCGTCCTCGACACGAACGTCCTGCTCCACGATCCCAATGCTCTCGTGGGGTTCGATGACAACGTGGTGTGTCTTCCCATCTACGTCATCGAGGAGATCGACACCTTCAAGAAGGACCTCTCGGAGCTTGGGCAGAACGCCCGGCAGGTGTCGCGCCTCGTGGACAAGTTCCGCGTGGACGGGAACCTGCGCGAGGGCGTCGAACTGCCGAACGGCGGCACGCTGAAGGTGCTGTTCACCACGAACGACCACAGGAAGGAGCAGGCCGAGTACCACAAGGACCTGTCGATGAGCCACCAGATGGACCGGCTCATCATGGGCACCGCGCTCGAACTGGCGCGGCGAGACCCGTCCATGCCGGTGGTGTTCGTGTCCAAGGACACCAACCTCCGCATCCGCGCGGAAGCGATGGGCCTGAAGGCGGTCGACTACGACAAGGAGCGCAAGGACGTCTCCGAGCTGTACACGGGGACGGGCGAGATGCTCCTGAGCGGCGACGAGATCGCGCGCCTGTTCCAGGGCACCGGCGCGCCGATCCCGGCGGGCGCGACGCTGTTCGAGAACCAGTACCTCGTCGCGCGCAACCAGGTGAACCCGTCGCAGTCGGTCCTCGCGCGCGCGCTGTTGAAGGAAGGCGTGCTCCAGCGCATCGTGGACCTGCGCGACCCGGTCTGGGGCATCCGCCCGCGCAACAAGGAGCAGCACTTCGCCCTCGACGCGCTGCTGCGCGACGAGATCAAGCTGGTGACGCTGATCGGCAAGGCCGGCACCGGGAAGACGCTGCTCGCGATCGCGGCCGGGCTCCAGAAGGTCGCGGAGGAGCAGACCTTCGTGCGCCTGCTCGTGTCGCGCCCCATCTTCCCGCTGGGCAAGGACATCGGGTACCTGCCCGGGGACGTGGAGGAGAAGCTGAATCCCTGGATGCAGCCGATCCACGACAACGTCGAGTTCCTGATGGGGCTGTCGCGTCCGGACCGCCGCGGCGGGCGCTCGTACCGCGAGCTGATCGAGATGGGGCTCATGGAGGTCGAGCCGCTGACCTACATCCGCGGCCGGTCCATCCCCAACCAGTACATGATCGTCGACGAGGCGCAGAACCTGACGCCCCACGAGGTGAAGACGATCATCACGCGCGTCGGAGACGGCACGAAGATCGTGCTGACGGGCGATCCCTACCAGATCGACAACCCGTACGTGGACTCGGTCAACAACGGCCTCGTCTATGTGGCGGAGAAGTTCAAGCATGCGCGCATCGCCGCCACCGTCACGATGACGAAGGGCGAGCGCTCCGAGCTGGCCGAGCTGGCCTCGAACCTGCTGTAGGCGGGGGGGCAGTGCCGACGATGTCGGACCTCTACACGGCGATGTTCCTCCAGGCGGCGTCGGCGGCGCTCGCCGCGGCAGGGCTCATGCTCGTGCTGGTGCCGGCGACCGTGCCACACTCGCGCGTGGTCCGGGGCGCCGGGCTCGCCGCGCTCCTGCTCGCCGCGGGGGGGCTGGCGCGCGCCACCTTCGCGTCCCTCGGGGGGGAGGGAGCCGCCGCGAGCGCCGCGTTCCGGCTCGGCCACGTGGCGTGGTGTGCCGGCGCCGCGGTCACGCCGGTCCTGGTGCGCGGCCTGCTCGGGAGCCGCGGCCTGGTCCCGGCCGTGGCGGCGCCGATTGGCGCGGGCCTGCTGGCGGCGTTCGCGTGGACGCCCGCGTTCCTGGCCGGCCCGTGGGACGGCACCGACCTGTCGGGGCTCGGCATCCGGTGGGCCTTCATCGCCACGGCCGCGCTGACCGTGGCCGCGTCGGGGTATTCCGCGGCGCGCCTGTCGGTGCTCCTGGTGGTCGGGGTGGATCGGACCACGCGGGGGCTGGCGCTCGGCATCGCGCTGCCGAGCCTCGCGCTGTGCGTGGTCCCGGCCGTGGTGGCGGGCGCGGACGCGGGCGTGTTCCCCGGCGCGCGTGCGGACGCGATCGCGGGGGCGGTGCCGCTGGTGTGGCTGCTCGCCGCGGCGGCGCTGCTGCGCCATACCCTCGGACGCCAGGAGATCCTGGTGCGGCACATGCGCCAGGACCTCGACAACCAGGCCGCGTCCTCGATCCGCGACGTGCTGACCGGGCTGTTCAACCGCGGCTACTTCGCGGAGGCGCTGCGGCAGACGGTCGAGCAGGCCCGGCGAAACGTGGAGCCGTTCGCTCTGTGCCTGATCGACCTGGACGACTTCAAGGCGATCAACGACACTCACGGGCACCCCGCGGGGGACGCGGTGCTGCGGGCCGCGGCCCACACCGTGATGCGCGCGTGCCGGCCGTACGACACGGCGGCCCGGTACGGGGGCGAGGAGTTCGTGGTGATCCTGCGCGGCGTGGACGAGAAGCAGTCGATGATGGTCGCGGAGCGCATGCGCGCGGCGGTCGAGGCCCAGGAGGTCGCCTTCGGGAAGGCGCGGCTGAGGATCACGGCGACCGTGGGGGTCGTGGCCGCGGGGGTGCCGCCGGCGCCTGCCGACGAGATGATCCGCCGCGCCGACGAGGCGATGTACCAGGGCAAGCACCAGGGGAAGAACCGGGTCCGGGCGGGGTAGGGGGATGGACGTAGGCGAGGCGCTCAAGCGCCGCAGGAGCACGCGTCACTTCGAGCCGGAAGGCGTGCTGCTGCCGCGCGAGTTGATCGAGGACCTGATCCAGGAGGCGTGCCAGGCGCCGTCGGAGTTCGACCTGCAGCCCTGGCGGTTCATCGTGGTGCGGGACCGCGAGCGCAAGGAGGTCCTGTACCAGTGCTGCTTCAAGCAGCCGATGATCCGCGACGCTTCCGCGGTAGTGATCGTGCTCGGCGACACGCGCGGTCACGAGCGGGCGCCGCAGGCGGTCGAGGAGTGGGTCGCGCAGGGCGTCATCGCCGCGCCCGAGGCGCCGCGCGTGGAGGCGTCGATCCGGGCCGCGTACGACGGCAGCGACTGGGCGCGCATGCTGCTCGCGGTCCGCAACCCGTGCTTCGCCGCGATGAGCCTGATGCTGCTCGCGACCGGGAACGGGATCGCCACGTCTCCGGTCGTCGCGTTCGCCGAGGAGGCGCTCAGGCGCGCGT
>VGRB01000083.1 GCA_016875475.1 Deltaproteobacteria bacterium | reverse complement strand
ACCTTCGTCACGGTGTCCGCGGCGAGCCTCATCACGTGCCTGCCCGTCGCGGTGGACCCTGTCAGGGCGACCTTGTCGACGAGCGGGCTCGTGGCCAGCTCCGTGCCCACCACGGAGCCGGACCCGGTCAGCACGTTGAACACGCCGGGGGGGAGGTCGGCCTCGGCCGCGCACTCGGCCAGCGCCGGCGCGGTCAGGGGCGTGTCGGACGCTGGCTTCAGCACGAGCGTGTTGCCCATGATCAGCGCGGGCGCGGTCTTCCACACCGTCGTCTCGAACCTCGTCGTGACGGTCACCCGCCACGATTCCGACTGTTCGCGACACGATTCGGTCGCTCCTCAACCGGCCTGGAACCAGTCGTGGAGCGCGGATGGAATCGTGGCGAGGCACACCGGAAGGCCCGCCCCAGGCCGCTGGCCACCCGCAATCCGTTCGCGGATGCGACCCTCGCGGGTCGCCTACGAGCCGGAGCCGTCCTTGCGGGATTCGCGGACCATGCTTATCCTGATTGCGACAACGTGGAGGCTCCCATGTCGACCCCTTCCCTTTTCGGTGCGGCCCGGCTGGGTCCGTACAGCCTTCGGAACCGCGCGGTAATGGCCCCGATGACCCGATCGCGCGCCGTCGAGGAGAACACCCCCAACGCGCTCATGGCCGAGTACTACTCCCAGCGCGCCGGGGCCGGCCTGATCGTGACGGAGGCCACTTCGTCGTGCCCGGACGGCACCGGCTACGCACGCATCCCCGGCCTGTGGAACGACCGGCAGGTCGCCGGGTGGCGACAGGTGACGGACGCCGTGCACGCGCGCGGCGGCCGGATCTTCGCCCAGATCGTGCACACCGGCCGCGTGGGGCATCCCGCCAACCTGCCGCCGGGCGGGCGCCTGCTGGCCCCGAGCGCCGTGGCGTGCGAAGGGACGATCTGGACCGACGCCGAGGGCGACGTCCCGTACCCGGTGCCGCAGGCGATGACCGGCGCCGAGGTGCAGGCGGCCATCGACGGCTACGTCGCCGCGGCGAGGAACGCGATCGCGGCCGGCTTCGACGGCGTCGAGCTTCACGGGGCCAACGGCTACCTCCTGGAGCAGTTCCTGAGCCCGGAGACGAACCACCGCGACGATGCGTGGGGCGGCACGCCCGAGCGGCGCCAGGCCTTCGTCGTGGAGACGGCCCGCGCGGTCGCGGCGGCCATCGGCGGCGAGCGGGTCGGGATCCGGCTGTCGCCCTTCGGCGTCAACGCCGGCATGCACCTCTACCCGGACATCGACGAGGCCTACCGGACCCTGCTGCCGCGGCTTGCGGAAACCGGCATCGAGTACGTCCACGTCGTCGACCACTCGGCGATGGGCGCGCCCGAGGTGCCGGGGGCGCTCAAGGCGGCGCTCCGCGCGGCGTGGCCGCGCACCTTCGTTCTGGCGGGCGGGTTCGACCGCGCGGAGGCCGAGGCGTCGCTGCAGGCGGGCGCGGCCGACCTCGTCGCCTTCGGGCGCGCCTTCCTGGCGAACCCCGACCTGGTCGAGCGGATGCGTGACGGGCTGCCGTTGAACCCGCCCGATTTCGCCACCTTCTACACCCCGGGCGCGAAGGGCTACACGGACTACCCCGCGGCGAGCGCTCGGACGCCGTGACGCCGTCGCGGCGCACCGTCACGGTCGCTCGGCCGTAGCGGTGCCGCTGCGGCCGTGTGACCGTCCGCGCCCGCTGCTCCCCGTCCCAGCAGGACATCACGCACGCCGTGCGGTAGCGGGTCCAGCCTTCCTTGCCGATCACGATGTGCGCGACGACGTGCGCCCGGCCTGCGATGTCGACGGCCACGGACGTGCCCAGGATCCACTCGTTGTCCGCCACGGTCGCGAGGGTGCGCTTCGCAAATGCAATGGGTGATCCCCCGGCTTTGCCGGGGGTCGTGACAAACCGGACGGGGCGGAGAACTGGGCGACTCGCGACGTCGCGATTCCTCCACCTCCATTCGGGCGGACGCTGGACGAAGCGAAGCGGATCATCGCGGCGTTGTGGGAGGAACTGCACGCGCCGCGGGCGCGGGTGAGCGAGCTTGAGGCTCGGCTGTGCCAG
Organism: Deltaproteobacteria bacterium; assembly: GCA_016875475.1. Lineage (GTDB taxonomy): Bacteria > Myxococcota_A > UBA9042 > DTJE01 > DTJE01 > VGRB01. The sequence goes on along the minus strand of VGRB01000083.1, from coordinate 14,445 downwards.
AACTCGACGAACTCCTCACGGCCGCCGTCATCGGACCCGCCGTGGTCGGGCCCGGAACGGAGGCCACCGGAGCCGCCGAGCAGGCGGAAGGCCGGTTGCCAGCCCGGGCACGAAGGCCATTCGCGTGAGCCGGTTCCGCCGGGGGGAGCAGATCGTGCGGGGGACGTGCGGCCGAAGCGGTGCTCCTGCGGCCACGAATTCGGTGAGCACGACGAGTGCGAGGACGCATGGATCCGCTACGTCTACGAGTTGCCGCAGCTCCAGGCGCTGATCACGGCGTGGCGGTTGTGGAGCCGGCGGTGCCCGACGTGCGGGCGGCGGGTGCGCGCGGAGCTTCCGCCGGGGGTTCCGCGCGACGGCTACGGGCCACGGCTCAAGGCAACAGTGACGGGGCTGTCATCGAAGTACCGGGGCTCGCGTCGGGACGTCGTGGAAGCGATGCGCGACATCTTCGGCGTGGCCATGTCAGTGGGCACGGTACAGACGCGCTGGCGCTCCTGCTGACCAGGGACTGCGCGGGGGTCGTTCACTCGTCGTTGAAGATGTAGTCGTACCAGAACTTCTTCTTGCGGTCGTTCGTCAGGTCCACGTGGATGTGCTTGACCTGGGTGTACTCGAGCAGGCCGTGCGGGCCGAGCTCGCGGCCCACGCCCGACTGCTTGTAGCCGCCGAACGGGGCGAGCGCGTTCAGGAGGTGGTAGTCGTTGATCCACACCGTGCCGGTCCGCAGGCGCTTGGCCAGCGCGATCGCGCCCGGCACGTCGCGGCTGAACACCGCGCCGCCCAGGCCGTAGACGCTGTCGTTCGCCATCGCGATCGCGGAGTCCACGTCCTCGTACCGGATGACGGACAGCACGGGCCCGAAGATCTCCTCGCGCGCGATCCGCATGTCGTTGCTCACGCCCTCGAACACGGTCGGCTCGACGAAGAACCCCTTCGCGAGGTGGCCGGGCCGGCAGCCGCCGCAGAACAGCCGCGCACCCTCCTTCTTCCCGACGTCGATGTAGCCGGTCACGGTCTCGAGCTGCGCCTTGCTCACGACCGGGCCCATCGTGGTCTCGAAGTCGAGCGTGTCCCCGAGCTTGATGTGGCCGACGCGCTCGCGCAGCCGCGCCATGAACTCGTCGTAGATCGACGCGGGCACGAAGCAGCGCGTGCCCGACTCGCAGACCTGGCCCGCGTGGAAGAAGGTCCCGAACAGCGCGCCGTCCACCGCGATATCGAGGTCCGCGTCCTCCAGGACGATCGTCGGGCTCTTCCCGCCCAGCTCCAGCGTCACCTTCTTCACGGTGTCCGCGGCGAGCCTCATCACGTGCCTGCCCGTCGCGGTGGACCCTGTCAGGGCGACCTTGTCGACGAGCGGGCTCGTGGCCAGCTCCGTGCCCACCACGGAGCCGGACCCGGTCAGCACGTTGAACACGCCGGGGGGGAGGTCGGCCTCGGCCGCGCACTCGGCCAGCGCCAGCGCGGTCAGGGGCGTGTCGGACGCGGGCTTGAGCACGAGCGTGTTGCCCATGATCAGCGCGGGCGCGGTCTTCCACACCGCCATCATGAACGGGAAGTTCCACGGGATGATCCCCGCGCACACCCCGATCGGCTCGCGGTTGACGAAGTTCCAGGACACGAACGGGAAATCGACCCAGGGCAGCGGCTCGTAGGCCGGCACCTTCTCGCCCAGCTCGACCAGCAGCCGGAAGTGCTCGATCCCGACCGGGATGTCCATCATGGACGTCTTGCGGATCGTGGACCCGCCGTCCCGCGCCTCCAGCTCCGCCAGGTCGGGCTCGCGCTCCTTCAGCGCCGCGAACACGCGCATCAGCGCCTTCGCGCGGTCGGCCGGGCTCATCCCGCTCCACACGCCCGAGTCGAACGCCCGCCGCGCGGCCTCGATCGCCCGCCTCGCGTCGCCGACCGTCGCGACCGGCACCTCCGCGATCGGCTCCTCGGTCGCCGGGTTCACGGTCGCCCGCGTCTCCCCCGACTCCGAGTCGCAGAACCGTCCGTCGATGAACATGCGCTTGCGGTCCATCGGGTACCTCCTGTTCGCGGAGGGAATCGTACCACCTTCCGCGGACAGGAGCCCGGGCGGCCCGCAGCGAGCGAGCCGCGCCGAGGCGCGGCGCGCTCGGCGGCCGCGAGGCGGCCGCGCAAGGGGGGTGGCCCGTGCCCCGTGCCCGTGCCCCGTGCCCCGTGCCCCGTGCCCCGCGCCCCGCGCCCCGCGACGCGGGGCGGCGGGCAGGGGGGCGAGCCGCGCCCCCCTCCGATCGATGCCCCTGGGGCCTGCCGGGGTCCGGGGCGTGGGGTACGTATCTCGACGGGTGTCGTTCGGGACCGTTGCCGTGCGGGCCGGGCGACAGCGCGGAATGCCCGCAGCGAGGAAGGGCGACAGGGCGGGGCGCGGGTTCTGTCGTAAAAACCATAGTTGCGACGACATGTTGCGCGCCTGCACTGGTGTTGGCGCCCCGCCTTATTGAGAGTCATTCGCCCGAACGGGGAGGGTCCCCGGCCGGCGGGGGCGGGTCGTCGTTGCGGGAGGCACGGATGCGAAACGGAGGCGTACCGGTTCCGATCGTGGTGCTGGGGGTGGCCGCGGCGCTGGCTGGGGTCGGTCTTCCGCGGGAGGGGCGCTGCGACAAGCGGAACACCGTCTGGGGCTACGAGGCCAAGACGATGCCGAAGGGCCGGGCCGAGATCGAGTACTACCTGACCGGCGAGACGAAGCGCCTCGCGCCGCTGACGAACCCGGACGGGTCCCTCCGGGTCGACGCGGACGGGAAGCCGCTCCGGTCGGGCTGGGGCTGGTCGACGAAGTACAAGCACCAGGCCGAGGTCGAGGTCGGGGTCACCGACCGGTTCGACCTCGCGTTCTACACGATGTTCTCGCACACCGAGGGCGCCCCGTCGGCGTGGGACGGCTACAAGGTGCGCGCCCGCGGGATGCCGGCGCTCCGCGGCGAGTGGCCGATCGACGTGGTGTTCTACCTGGAGTGGATCCAGGGCGTGAACTACTTCGCGTTCGAGGAGAAGGTGATCCTCCAGAGGAACTTCGGGGACCTGTTCCTCGCCTTCAACGCCGTCTCCAAGCAGAAGGGCGAGGACTGGGGAAAGGAGTGGGTGTACGAACTTGCGCCGACCCTGGCGCTCGGCTACGAGTTCGGCCATTACGCGGCGCTCGCCCTCGAGACCCTGTACAAGGTCGAGTACGGGCGCGGGGAATGGTCCGACTCGGGCTTCTGGGTCGGTCCGACCGTTTCCGTGATGACGGGCCCGGTGTGGCTGGCCGTCGGCGGCATGTACCAGCCGACGCACAGCCCGGACTTCGCGCGCTTCCAGGTCCGCGCGATCCTGGGGGTGTTCCTGTGACCGCCGCGCGTCCCGTCCGCCGGGCGCTGGCCGCCGTGCTCGCGACCGCGATGACGGGCTGCGGCGGCGACTCCATGATCGCCGGCGGAGACGGCCCGGCCGCGCCCGCCCCGGCCGCGATGCCGCGCGTCGTCCGGGCGAAGTGCGGCGCCTGCCACCGGCCCCCGGAGCCTGGGCCCGGTCCGGACGTCGACGCCGTGCGCCGCCGCCACGAGCGACTCGTGAGCCTCGACCCCGAGGAGTCGACCCGGGTATGGAGCTGGGTGGCAGGAGGCCGCTGAGGACGCACGAAGTCCGTTGGCTCCCCTGAGCGATCTCGTCAACGCGCGCGGGGGGCCGCCGCCGGGGCGCGGTCCCGAAGGAACCGCACGTGGTTCCACACCCTGCCCGCCAGCGCGACCGCGCCACGGAAGCCGAGCGTCGGCACCGGGGCCAGGGCGTGGGTCCCGTAGCTCGGGAAGCCGACCTCCATCCAGGGGAGGCCGAACTCGGTCGCGACCTCGATCCCGCGGGTCGTGCACAGGCAGAGGTCGGCGCGCAGGCCCGCCTCGTGCGAGAATGCCTCCCGTCCGGGCAGGCCCGCGACCGGCCGGGCCGGGTGGCGCGTGGACAGGACCGCGGCCACGGAAGCGCCAACGTCCGCCGCGAAGGACACGAGCCCAGCCGCGAGGTGCGGGTCCGCCACGACCGCCCACGACCCTCCCGCGAGCCCCCGCGACGACGCGGCCTCGATCGCGGGCGTCGCCTCCCGGCTCTCGGCCGCGACGAACGCCCCGGCGCGGTCCGCGCGGCCCGTCGCCTCCCCCACGGCCCGGACCCACCTCGACGACGCCTCGACGCCCACGGGCAGGTCCGTCTCGACCAGCCTCGCACGGGTCCGTTTCGCGAGCGTCCGCGCGGCCTTCCGCCCGTACGGCAGCGACACGATCGTGCCGGCGCGGGCCACCCCGGCGAGCGCCGCGAGCGGCGCGTTCGACGGCCAGACCGCCGCCACGTCGAGCCCGAGCCCGGCCGCGAGCATCCGTCGCACCTCGACCACGTCCGCGAGGCGGTCCGCCTCGGTCCGGTCCGCCAGCAGGCCCACGATCGCGACCGCGCCGTCGTCGCGCTCCGCGGCCGGGAGGGGGATCCCGCGCGCGACGCCTTCGAGGACCTCCGCGTAGCCGTCGAGCCAGTCCCCGTCGAGCGAGCGCGCCGGGACGTCCACGATCGGCTTGCCGACCGACGCGGCGACCTCGCGGCCGATCCGGTCGTACTGGCTGCCGGTGATGGACGCCATCGGCATCGCGGTCACGAGCACCATGGCCGCCTCGTCGCGCGCCGCGACGCGCCGGATCAGGTCCGCCACGACCGGCTCGCGGTCGGTCACGACGTTCACCGTGTCCGCGAGGGTGTGCGCGACCCGGTGCCGGCCGGTCGGGCTGAGCAGCGTCGAGTGCAGGTCCTGGCTCCCGTGGACGTACTCCGCCTTGAAGAACAGGCAGTCCGGGCCGTCCACCACCAGCCACACGTCCGGGAACGCGTTCACGCCAAGGTAGACGCCGACCATGTACGGCAGGCGGACCACGCCGAGGCGGCGGTCGTCGCTCACTGCGCACCCCCCGCAGCCCCCCCCGAAGATCCGGACGCCCCCCCCGCGGACTCCGCCGCCCACCACGCGGCGCTGCCGGGCCCCAGCCGGCCGCCGTGCACCCGGTAGAACGGCAGCTCCGCCACGCGCACCAGCCGCTCGGCGGTCCGGACCGCGCCCTCGAACCCGATCTCGAAGTCGCGGGCGGAGACCTGCCCCTTGCCCGCGCGGGTCAGCCGGTGGTCGAAGAAGAACTCGGAGAACACGGCGGAGGCGGGCGCGAGCCTCGCCTCCAGCTCGGCCGCGTTCGCGAAACCGGTCACCTCGACGCCGTCGCCGAGCGCGGAGGCGATCCGGTCACGCGCGTCGCGGAACCGCGCCGCGTCGCCCGAGTAGACGAGCACGTGCACCCGGAAGCCGGCCTCGCGGACGACGCCGACGGCCGGCAGCCCGGTCTGGGAGTGCGCGTCCGTGACGCGGTCCCCCTGGTCCGGGTCGAGGACGAACGCAAGCACGTGCGCCGCGGCCCGGGCGCGCAATGCCGCAAGGCGGTCGCCGGCCGCGGCGAGGCGCACCGAAACCACCGATCTCGCCGCATCGGCCCGGCCGACGGCGCCCGCGACCGCGACCAGCCAGGCCGCGGACGCCTCCCAGCCCCATGGGGCGGGCGGCAGGATGCGCCTGCGGCCCTCGACCCCAGCGAACAGGCGGTCGTAGAGCGGCTGGTGCAGCCCGCTCGGCCGCAAGACGATGACCTCGGCCTCGAGCACCTCGGCCATCTGCCTCACTCCCGCTGCCGGGAGGATGAAGCCGGCCACGTCGACCCCGGCCGCGCGCAGGGCCGTCACGATGTCGTCGCGGGCCGGCTCCTCCCGGAAGCCCACGAGCGCCACGGAGCCCGGGCGGACCGGGCGGCCCTCCTCGCGGAAGCGGTCCTTCACGGGCTCGAGGTAGCGCATGAAGATGTCCACGGGCTCGGCGGTGCGCGGACTGAGGTGCCAGATGCCGTGCGCGGAGCAGGCCGGCGCGTGGCGCGCGACGAGCCCGTCCACGTCGTCGCCGATGATGGTCGGGACGCACGTCGAGTTGATCGTGACCGGGCCGTCACCGCCGACGTCCGCGATCTCGCGGCGGACCACCTCCTCCAGGCGGTCGGTCCCGCCGTTGATCACGTCGAGGTCGCCGAGGTCGGTCGTGGCGGGCCAGTTCTCCGGCTCGCCCTGGAGAGGCCACGGGTAGTTGAAGAACCGCGGGATCCGGGCGCGCGCGCGCGGCGTGATGAAGCTGCACTCGATGTCGCCGTGCGTGACGTACGAGGTGCGGCCCTCGAAGCGGAAGGACTCGTAGAACTTGCGCTGCATCGCGTGGTCGCAGAAGAACTCGCGCAACGGGCGCGGGAAGTCCAGGACCGGGGCACGGTCGACGCCGCAGCCGGGGGACGGCGGCTCGCCGGACCGGATGCCGCCCGGCTCCCCGTCCGGCCCGGGCGCGGACGTGATGCGCTCGCCGGGCTCGGATGCCTCGGCCCCGCTCCAGCCCGCGATCGGCGACCAGTCCGGATCGTCCGCCATCGCGCTCCGGACCTTCCCGGCGAGCCAGCCGGTAACCTCGTCGATCGAGGCGTCCCCGACCGAGGCCGCGACGCGCTTCATCAGCACCGCCCACGGGCGCGTGACCGGGGAGGCGCCCTCGAGGACGACGCCGATGCGCCCGGTCCCGCAGAAGCGGGGTCGGCCGTCCTCGCGGTTGAGGCGCACCCACGCGTCGCCGACGCCGGGCCAGCGCGCTTGGAGCCGCACGTCCTCGCCCACGACCTCGACCGCCTCGACCGCGAGCCCGGCCGCGGCGAGACGGTCCAGGCCGAGCCGGGCCGCGAGCAGGGCGATCCCGTCGGGCTCCGCGACCCAGTACCTGACCCGCTGCCTCGTCTCCGACATGCGCCCGCCGCCCCGCGCCGCCCGGCCGCTACGCGCCGCCCCGCGCCGCCCGGCCGCTACGCGCGTTCCCGCCGGGGGCCGGGACATCTTCCGGGAGTCGAGGGGTTTCGTCAAACGCGGGGCGGGCGCGAGCCGGGTGTTCGTGGTGGATGTCGAGATGCCGGGGATGGACGGGATCGGGTTCGTGCGCACGACCCGGGAGGACCCGGACCTGCGGGGCGTGCCCGCGATCGTCGTGTCGTCGCGCGGCTCGGACGAGGACCGCCGGCGGGGGGCCGAGGCCGGCGCCCGGGCCCGGATCACCGAGACGTGGTTCTCGGAGCAGCGGTTCCTCCAGGTCGTGCGGGAGCTTGCGGGATGAGCCACGGAGCGGCGCCGATCCGGGTGCTCGTGGTCGAGGACGGCGCGACCGTGCGCGGGCGGCTGGTCGAGGTCCTTTCCGCCGACCCGGGCATCCAGGTGGTCGGCGAGGCCGAGGACGGGAGGACCGCGATCGAGCTGGCCCTCGCCCCGCGACCGTCCGCAATCGCGCTCGACATGATGCTCCCGGTGATGACCATCCGGGTCTCCGCGGACGAGGACGGGCAGCCGGTCCCGCCGCGCGGCGCGCCGGGCAGGTATCGAGGCCGCGGAGGGCGCCGCGCGGTCGCGTTCGGACTTTACAAGCGGGGCGTTTCGTCCTATAAGCAATGCCCGTTGCGCGAGCCGTACCCCGGCCGCGCGCTCTTTGACAAGGCGGAGTGGCCGAGTGGTCTAAGGCAGCGGTCTTGAAAACCGCCGGGCGACGAGCCCCGTGGGTTCGAATCCTACCTCCGCCGCCCGGACCCGGACCGGCCGAGGAACTCGTGATTCGCCACGGGTTCCGGAAGCGCTTCCGAAGGAGAGATGGCCGAGTGGTCGAAGGCGCTCGCCTGCTAAGCGAGTACACGGGGTAAACCTGTGTCGCGGGTCCGAATCCCGCTCTCTCCGCCGTTGCGATCCGTGTCCGGTCGTGGTACACGCGGTCGCTCGATTCGCTCTTTGCACGCGCCCGTAGCTCAATTGGATAGAGCGTCAGACTACGGATCTGAGGGTTGGGGGTTCGAGTCCCTCTGGGCGCACCGACGTTCCCGGATGCCCGTGCGATGGCTCTCGACGCGAAAGGCCGAGTCGCCTGGGTCTCCCTTGCAGCCGCCGCCGTCCTGACCTCCGCCAAACTGATAGCGGGACTCGCCACGGACTCGATCGGTGTCCTGTCCGAGGCCCTGCACTCCGCCCTGGACCTCGTCGCCGCCGTGATGACGGTCTTCGCGATCTCCCGGTCGGGCCGCCCGGCCGACGCGGACCACCAGTTCGGTCACGGCAAGTACGAGAACCTCTCCGCCCTGTTCGAGACCCTCCTGCTCGTCGCGACGTGCGCCTGGATCGTATGGGAGGCGGTCGAACGCCTGGAGGAGGGGCGCGCGCCCGAGAGCAGCCCCTGGGCGTTCGCGGTCATGCTCCTGTCGATTGCCGTGGACGTGCAGCGCTCGCGCGCCCTGATGCGGGTCGCCCGCGAGTACGGCAGCCAGGCGCTCGAGGCCGACGCGCTGCACTTCTCCAGCGACGTGATCTCGTCGTGCGCCGTGATCGCGGGCCTCGCCCTGTCCGCGGCCGGCCTGGGCTGGGCCGACCCGCTCGCGGCCCTTGCGGTCGCGGGGGTCGTGCTCGTCGCGGCCGTGCGGCTGATCGGCCGCTCCGTGGACGCCCTGCTCGACCGCGCGCCTGCCGGTGCCCGCGAGGCGGTGCGCACGCGGATCGGATCGGTCGAGGGCGTGATCGGCGAGGCGGAGGTGCGCGTCCGCCCGCAGGGCCCGGTGCTGCACGTGGACGCGGTCGTGCACGTGGACGGCCGCTCGACCCTCGACGAGGCCCATGCCGTCGCGAGCCGGGTCGAGGACGCGGTCCGGGAGTCCTTCCCGGGCGCCGACGTCAACGTCCACGTGGAGCCGCGACGGGGGTGCGATCCCGGGGGAGGCTCGTGAGGCCCGGCCACGCGAGGCTCAGTTGCTGAGCGTGATCGAGTACGCGGTGTCGTCGCACTTCGACGCGGACCCGCTCGTCCGATAGACCTTCAGGTAGTAGGTCGCCGAGTCGTCCCGGCAGTAGCGCTTGTCCTTCGTCGCGTCCGTGCAGTGGGTGGTGTTGTTGTTGCTCGCGCCGCCGCAGCACGCGTCGGCCGTGCCGCCGGCCTGGCACTCGCCGCTCTTGCAGCAGTCCCACCTGGCTCCGCCCGGGGCGGTGGCCGACTCGGTGATGCACGGATCCTCGCCCTTCGCGGTCGCCCCGCTCCCGTCCTTGAAGTCGACGAACCACTCGACCACGTCCCGCGGTGCCGCGCTGCACATCGAGGTGTCGGCGCAGGAGCCGCGGAGGACCGCCACCTTGATTGCGCTCCCGGGCGAGGTGATGGTCACCTTGAAGTGCATCTTGTCCCTCCCGGGCGTGGACCACGAACCCGAGTCGGCGGTGTCCTTCGCGGAGACCTTGAACCAGTCCGCGTCGGCGTCGGGCAGGATGCGGCCGTTGACCGGGATCGCGCCGCCCTCGGCCAGGTTCCCGAGGTCGTAGGCCTTGTCGCACGAGTTGTTTGCGAGGCCGTAGCCGTCCTCGGAGCATTCGCAGCCGGTCGCGAACAGCTGGTCCGTGTTGAAGTAGCCGGACGTGCAGACCGCGACGCACTGGCCGCCGGTGCACTGCGGCGCGCCGTTCAGCACCGACCCGCACATGGCCAGCGGGGTGTCCTCGTCCGCCGCACCGGAGCAGTTGTTGTCCAACCCGTCGCACAGCTCCTTGGCGCCCGGCTTGATGGCGGCATTCGTGTCGTTGCAGTCGCCGGCCGTGGTCGTACGGATGTCGCCGGACGCCGCGCAAAGGCACGCGGTCGGCGTGGTGCCGTAGCCGTCGCCGTCCTTGTCGGTGTACCACGTCTGGTAGCCGTCGGTGCCGCAGGCGCCCCCCGTGCGCGGCTCGTCGACCGCGGTGTCGCAGTCGTCGTCCTTGCTGTTGCACTTCTCGACCGCGCCCGGGAACACGGTCGCGTCGTTGTCGTTGCAGTCGCCCGGCGCCTTGCCTCGGTACGGGGCGGTCGCGGCGCAGAGGCACTTCGGGCTCCCGATGCCGTACGTATCGCCGTCGGCGTCGTAGAACCAGTCGGAGCATCCCTGCGAGCCTTCTACGTCCGCCTTGCCGTCGCAGTTGTCGTCCACCCCCCCGTTGCACTTCTCGATCGCGGCCGGGTTGATCGTCGCGTCGCCGTCATTGCAGTCCGTGTCCTTGGTCGACGTGTAGAGGCCCTCGGGCTTGCACAGGCACCTCGCCGGACCGGCGCCGAACGAGTCGTGGTCCGCGTCCGCGTAGAGGTTCTGGCAGCCCGATGCCCCCTCCTCGTCGATGCCGTTCCTGCAGTTGTCGTCCTTCCCGTTGCACGCCTCGACCGCGTTCGGGAAGACCGTCTTGTCCGCGTCGTTGCAGTCGCCGTCGGTCGTGGTCCGGTACGTCCCGCTCGCGAGGCAGAGGCACTTCTTGTCCCCGGTCACGCCGTAGTTGTCGCCGTCCACGTCGTTGTAGAAGGAGGTGCACCCGCCGGAGTCCTCGCCGTCCGCGACGCCGTTGCAGTCGTCGTCCACCCCCCCGTTGCAGACCTCGGTCGCGCCCGGGTTGATGTTCTTGTTCGAGTCGTTGCAATCGTCCTTGATCTGGGCCGTGTAGTCTCCGGTGGGCGCGGACAGGCACTTCGAGTTCGCGCTCTGGCCGTACCCGTCCCTGTCGAGGTCGAGGTAGTAGACCGAGCACCCCTGGCAGCCCTCCTCGTCGACGTGGCCGTTGCAGTTGTCGTCGCGCGAGTTCTGGCAGACCTCGATCGCGCCCGGGTAGACGAACTGCCGCGTATCGTCGCAGTCCGTCCCGACGAGCGAGGTGTAGTCGCCGGACGGCCCGCACAGGCACTTGTACTGCGAGGGGTTGCCGAACCCGTCGTGGTCCTCGTCGAGGTAGTGCCGGACGCAGCCCTGGGCGCCCTCCTCGTCGATCAGACCGTCGCAGTCGTCGTCCTTCTGGTTGCACGCCTCGGTCGCGCCCGGATAGACGTTCTTGTCGCCGTCCGCGCAGTCGTCGCCCGTGCCGGACGTGTACTTGCCGGTCGGGTTGCACAGGCACTTCGACGCCGCGCTCCCGTAGCCGTCGCCGTCGTTGTCGAGGTACCACGTGTCGCACCCGGTAGCGCCCTCCTCGTCGATCAGGGTGTCGCAGTCGTCGTCCTTCTGGTTGCAGACCTCGGTCGCGCCGGGGAACACGGTGCTGTCGTTGTCGTTGCAGTCGCCCGTCTTGAGCGAGTCGTAGGGCGCCTTCGGCGAGCACTTGCACTGCGTGGCGACCGCGACGCCCGTGCCGTCCCGATCCGCGTCCAGGTAGTACGTCGTGCAGCCGAGCGCGTTGTCCTCGTCCGTGACCTGGTTGCAGTTGTCGTCGATCTGGTTGCAGCGCTCCTGCGCGGCCGGGTTGACGTCGTCGCGCGTGTCGTCGCAGTCGCCCGCCTTGTTCGCGTCGTACGGGACCGCCGCGATGCAGAGGCACTTCGTGTCCGCCCCGAGCCCGTACCCGTCGCGGTCGCCGTCCTTGTAGAAGGTCGAGCACCCGAACGCGCTCTCCTCGTCCACGGTGCCGTCGCAGTCGTCGTCCTTGCCGTTGCACTTCTCGGATGCGCCCGGGAAGACCGTCTCGTCGGTGTCGGAGCAGTCGTCCTTCGCGGTCGCCGTATACGGAGCCGCGGCCGCGCAGAGGCACCGGGCATCCGCGGTCAGGCCGAACTTGTCGTTGTCGATGTCGCGGTAGTAGACCGTGCACCCGCCCGCGTTCTGCTCGTCCGTCTGGCCGTCGCAGTCGTCGTCCTTGCCGTTGCAGACCTCGGCGACCGACGGGTTCGCCTGCGCGTCCGTGTCGGCGCAGTCGCCCTTGACCGCGGCCGTGTAAAGGCCGGACGCCGCGCACAGGCACCGGCTCTTGTCCGTCCCGAACCCGTCTGCGTCCTCGTCGTAGAAGTAGAACGAGCACCCGAGCGCGTCCTGCTCGTCAACGAGCCCGTTGCAGTTGTCGTCGTGGCCGTTGCACTGCTCCATCTGGCCGTGGAACACGAGCGGGTCGTCCGGCGCGCAGTCGGTGTCGTTCGGGTCGTTGTCGCCGTCGCGGTCCGGGTCGCAATGGTCGCCGACGCCGTCCAGGTCCAGGTCCTCCTGGCCGGGGTTCGGGACCGAGGGGCAGTTGTCCGAGACGGTCGGCACCGGACACGTCCCGTTGTCCTGGGTCGGCCCCTCGTTGTCCACCGCGTCGCCGTCGATGTCGCAGTCGCAGGCGTCGCCCTGGCCGTCGCCGTCGAGGTCCTCCTGGCCCGGGTTGCCGGTCCACGCGCAGTTGTCGTCCGCGTTCGGCACGTCGTCGCCGTCCCAGTCGTCTTCGCACTCGTCGCCGATCCCGTTCCCGTTGGCGTCCGTCTGGTCCGGGTTCCAGGTGCCGGGGCAGTTGTCCGGGGAGCGCGGGTCCTCGCACCCCGCGGCGGGATTCGCGATGCCGTCGCCGTCCGCGTCGCAGTCGCATGCGTCGCCGATCCCGTCCTCGTCCCCGTCCGCCTGCGTCGGGTTCGCGGTCCGGGTGCAGTTGTCCGCGCCCGGGTCGGGCGCCGGGCACCCGTCGCCCGCGTTCGCAACGCCGTCCCCGTCGATGTCGCAGTCGCACGCGTCGCCGAACCCGTCCAGGTCCTGGTTCGCCTGGTCCGGGTTCAGGGCGGCCGGGCAGTTGTCCACGATGTTCTTCACGCCGTCGCCGTCCATGTCGTCGTCGCACGCGTCGCCGATCCCGTTCTTGTTGAGGTCGAGCTGCTCCGGGTTCGGGGCGTACGTGCAGTTGTCGCGGATCGCGGGCGGCTCGCACCCCCCGGCGTCGTTCATCACGCCGTCGCCGTCGATGTCGCAGTCGCACGCGTCCCCCAACTCGTCGCCGTCCAGGTTCTCCTGGGTCTGGTTCAGGTGGCAGCGGCAGTTGTCCATGCCGTCCTTCACGCCGTCGTGGTCGTCGTCGATGTCGCACGCGTCGCCGACGCCGTCCTGGTTGCAGTCCTCCTGGACCGGGTTCCAGTCCGACTTGCAGTTGTCCACCCCGTCCATCACGCCGTCGCCGTCGATGTCGGACTCCATGCAGTCCTTGATCCCGTCGCCGTCCGTGTCCGGGAACCCCTCGTCCGTCTCGCCGTCGCAGTCGTCGTCCTTGCCGTTGCACGCCTCCGGGAGCGCCGGCGTGCCCTCGCAAAGCTCCGTCCCGCCCACGCAGAGCGTCGTGCCCTTGCACGTCCCGTACTCGTTCTTCTTCAGCGTGCACTCGTGGGGGGGCACGTCGTCGTCCGGGGTCCCGTCGCAGTCGTCGTCCTTGTTGTTGCAGACCTCGACGACCGGCGCCGGCGCGTCGCAGTCCGCGTCACACGTGCGCTCGCCCAGGCAGCGCCCCAGCGCGTTCTCGACGAAGCACACGGTCTTGTATGCCTTGTCCTGGAACTTCTTCGTGCACGGGCACGGGGCGCCCTCGGCCGGCCGGCACTGGTAGAAGATGTCCCTGTCCGCGCCCACGGCCACGCAGTCGAACCCGGCCGGGCAGGGGGTCTCGGCGCCGCACTGGCGGCCGCAGAAGCGGCCCTCGGGCCCCTGCTCGATGCAGAGGTTCTTGCCGGTGTCGGACGCGGTCGCGCAGTCCTGGTCGTCCTCGCACGGGCGGCAGAGGTTCGCCGCGGGATCGACGCACGCGTACTGCGCGTCGATGTCGCCGCCGAGCTTGGTGCAGAGCCACCCGATCGGGCACGACTCGGCCGACGCGCAGGGGATCGTGCACTCCATCCCGTTCATCGTGTCGATGCAGAAGTTGCTGTTGCAGTCCGCCGGGTCGTCGCACGGCCAGTGCAGCCCGCCCGGGATGACGACCTCCTCCTCGACCTGGTCCTGGCCGGGGTCGGTCGCCGGGACGTCGTCCTCGCCGTCCGGCTGCTCGCCCGGGATCGGGTCCGCGCGCCCGTCGTCGCCCGTCTCGGAGCCGTCCGGGATCACGACATCGAGGCCGTCCTGGACGTCCGCGCCGGGGCCCGCGGTGTCCTTTCCCGCCGGCGACACCCCTCCGCCCTCGCATCCCCACAGGGCGAGTCCCAAGGCGCACACGAACCCGATGCTCGACAGGCTGCGACGCATGACCGACCTCCTGCGACCTGGGACGGGTGGTCCGGCCCCCCGTCCTGCTGCGGTCCCGGATGCATCCCGCCCGGCTGCGTCGCTGCACCCCGAACCTCCGTCAACGTAGGGCAGGACTACGCCGCCGTCGGTCTGGGGACCCCGCTCCTTGCCAGACGGGCGCCTCCGGAACCTCGCGACGGACGGGTTCTGGCCCATCCGTCCTAGTACTACTGTGTTGCGACAAGTCCGACCACCCACGCAGCGAAGCGCCGGCGTAGCCGCGCGAGGATCCCGCCGGGCGCGGGCGTGGGCTCCTGCTCGGGCACGGGCGCGGGGGGCGTATGGGTTTGCG
>VGRB01000082.1 GCA_016875475.1 Deltaproteobacteria bacterium | reverse complement strand
GGGAGGTTGACCTTCGGGGCCGGGGGCGCGAAGTCGACCAGGGCGAGCGGGACGGTCACGACCTCGATGTGGGTCTCGTTGTCCTCGGTCGCGTAGAGGCGGTAGTAGGCCGCGCCCTCCTTCGGCAGCGTCAGGTCGGTCGCCGCGTCCGCGGGCGTGTCGGTGACGGCGGTGTCCTGGGGCGGCGGCACGTCCTCGGGGACGTCCTCGACCGTGACCTCGGGGCACGACGGGCAGGGCGACTCCTCGCACGTCGGGCACGCCACTTCCTGGCAGGTCGGGCACGAGACCTCGGGACAGCTCGCGTCCGGCGTCGCGACCTCCTGGACCGCCACGTCCGGCGTCGGGCACGCCGTGTCGGCGATCACCGCGTCAGGCGCCGCGACGCCGCACTTGTCGTCCCCCGCGCACGCCCCGAGCGGCACCGCGACGGACATCAGAACGAACGAAATCCGGCGGCTTACCATCAATGCCTCCTTCCGGGCTCCCCACGTCCGCGAGTATTGCCGCGGCGGGGATCTTAGTCAAGAAAAGGCCATCGGGGCCGTTCCCGCCGGCCCGCTCACCGGAACCCGTACCGCCCGTCGGGGCCGACCGTGACCCGCGGGATGCGGCCGGTGGTCTCGAACCGCCGCAGCCCCTCCGCGAGGTCGCCCCAGAACCGGCGGAGCGCGGGGTCGCTCGCGTCCGCGGCCAGGGCGGCCGTGTCCCGCGCGGGGAACACGTGCACGTCGGTCCGCCGGTCCGCGCGCCACATGGCCGACGCCATGACCCACAGCTCGCGGATGCGGTCGTCGCCCATCGCGATGCAGCCGATCGACGCGCACGCGCCGTGGATCATGATCGCGCCGCCGGGCGCGCGCCGGTCCGACAGGACGCGGTCGGAGGCGTTCGGGTAGCCGATGCCCATGGAGAGGTGGAAGCGGCTCGCGGAGTTCAGCACCTCGACCCGGTAGAAGCCCTCCGGCACCTGCATGTCCCCGGCGCGCCGCTTCGGGCCGGCCGCGCCGGACATGCGGCAGACCTCGTAGGTCGCGACGCGGGCCGCCCTGCCTGCGCCGGCGCCGTGACCGCCATCGGCCCACACCTCCAGCAGGGACTCCTGCTTGAACACGCGGAACAGGAGCCGATCCGGCGGGAAGGCCACGCCCGCGTTCGCGAACAGGCGACGCACCACGTCGCCCTTCTCCCTCCACGCGGCCGCGTCGCGGGCGGCCGGCGCCTGGCCGGGGTCCGCGGACCACGTGCCCACGTCCCGGACCGCGGACGGCGCGGCGGAGGCCGCCGGCGACGGCGTCGCGGACGGGACCGCGCGCGGCGCGGACGGGACCGCGCGCGGCGCGGACGGGGCCGCGCGCGGCGCGGCGAAGGGGACCGACAGGGCGACGACCACGAGCAGCATGCGGCGCACGTCCCACCTCCTGCCCGGACGATGGCAGGACGGCGGGAGGCGCGGGTGGGCCGCCGGTCAAGGCCGTGTAAAACGATCGTAGGAGCGGGAGCGCAGGGGAGGGCTACCCGCGCTTGCGGCGGCGCGCGACCAGGAAGACCGCGAACACGACCACGGCGATCACGAGCATCCATGGCGCGGCCGCGACCGCGAAGAGCACGGCCAGCCGCGCGGCCTCGCCCAGCGCGGAGATCGACCCGGACAGGGCCTCGCCGATCTCGGCCGCGAACGAGCGCTCCTCGGGGGGTACCCAGTCGGCGCGCACGTTCAGGTGGACGACCACGGTCGAGTACGCGATCTGGTTCTCCATGACGCGGAGCTGCGCCGAGAGCTGCTCCACCTGCTCGCGCACGCGGGCCAGTTCCTTCTCGACCTCCAGCACCATCTTGTAGTCGCGCGACGGGTCGTCGAGGTACTTCAGCAGCCGCTCCTCGACGCGGCGCTGGTTGGCGAGCCGCGCGTTCAGGTCCATGTACGCGAACGTGACGTCCTCGACGCGCACGTCCTCGCTGGTGAAGCTCCCGGCCTGCCTCACGCCCGCCAGGAAGGCGTCGAACGCCTTGGCCTCGACCTTGATCGTGAGGGTCAGCGAGTGCACCTCGCTCGGGCCGAGCGTCCGGCCGGGGTGCACCGTGGCCCGCGACTCGCGCGACGCCACGTAGGCGCCGTGGATCCTCATCAGGTCCCGGATCTTCTGCTCCGCCGTGTCGGCGTCCGTGACCACGAGCGAGACCGTGCCGTGCTTGATCAGGACCCCCTGCGCCGGGACGGCCATCGGGGGGCCGGCCGGGGCCGAGGGGGCCCCGTCCGGGCGGATCGACGGCCCGGACACGGAGGCGACCTCGCGAGCCGCCCTGTGGCACCCGGCCGCCGCGACCGCGGCCACGGACGCGAACGCGAGCACCGACCGCAACGCCGTGTGTTTCATGCGAATTCCCTCACTGCTCGCACACGTAGCAGTGCACGCCCTTCGCCGGGACCGTCTCGGTGCACGCGAGCGCGAGCAGCACCAGGGAAAGGAGGGGCCTCGTCATCGCGCCGTCCGCCAGTCCGCCGTCGATTGTACCCCGGGACGCAGCGCGCGTGCGGGCCTCGCCGGGCCGGGACGCGGCGCCTCATGGGGTCGGGACGCGGCGCCTCACGGGGCCGGGAACAGGAAGCGCAGCACCGCCGGGAACCTGGCCTCCCAGGCCGCCTCGTTGTGCTCGTGGCCCGCGCCGACGAGGTGGAGGAGGCGCCTGCCGGTCCCGAGGAAGTCGTCCCACCCCGCGTACCCCGGCGGGACCTCGGCGGCCCAGAACAGGGTCGGCACGCCCGCGACGTCCGTGTCCGCGGGGAGGTCGGCGGGCGGGGTGCCGAGGTCGCCGTCGTCGTCCCACTCCGGGCGGTTCGGCCAGCCGAGCGAGATCAGGCGGTTCCGGACCCGGTCCGAGTAGACGCGGCCGTCGCTCGCGTACGGCACGTCCGCCCGGCCCTCGCCGCCGGCGCCGGAGTCGCCCGAGTCGAGGTAGATCCGCAGCGCGGCGCGGTCGGGGGAAGGCGGCGCGTTCCCGAGCACCTCGCGCATCGAGGGGTGCCCGTCGGTCCCCGTGCCCTCCTCGCCGACCCACAGCGAGCCCGAGAGGCAGGCGACCTTGCCGAACGTCTCCGGGTGGTTCCACGCGATCCACAGGGCCGACAGGCCGCCGAGCGAGGACCCCCCGACGGCCGTGTCGGCCGCCCCGTCGCGGGTCGGGAACGAGGCGTCGATCAGCGGCTTGACGGTCCCGGCCAGGAACGCGGCGTAGGCTTCGAGCTTCGGCGTGACCTGGACCGGCTCCGCGTCGAGCTTGATGTAGAGGTCCGTGTACAGGTACTCGTTCAGGCGGTCTGCGGTGGTCACCCCGACGAGGATCACCGGCTCGGCCTCGCCCGCGGCCGCGAGCGTCCGGGCCGCGTGCTCGACGCGCCAGCACCCTAACGGCGCGGCCGGGTTGTCGAACACGTTGAACCCGTCCTGGAGGTAGAAGACCGGGAACCGGCGGGAAGGGTTCGCGAAGGCCTCCCCGGGCACGGCCACGTACAGGTCGCGCGCGTTGCCGAGCTGCGGCGACGCGACGCCCCGAACCGCGGCGATGCGACCCGCCCCGGGGCGGTGCATCGCGCTGTTCACCGCCACGTCGGCGAACAGGATCCAGCGGTTCTGCGCGTCCGGGCGCCACTCGCCGGCCGAGAAGAGCTTGTACTGCCAGTCGTCGCGGCCGGGGGGGGGAGGATCGACCCCGGCCCAGAATACGCCGGGCGAGAACGGGACCGCGGTCATCGGGAGCGTGTCCGCCCAGGCGTTGAACTCGCCGCGCAGCCGCACGTCCGTCGCGCCGTCCCAGCGGGTCACGACGAGGCAGCGGGCGTCGTCGCAGACCGGGCCGTCCCAGGTCGCGAGAAACGCGTCGATCCCGGCAGGGGATCCCGCGGCGAGCGCGGACTGCCATGAGGCCCAGGCGGTCGGGGGAGGGGAGGCGAGATCGGGATCGGACAGGGAGTCGGGTACGTGGTTCGGGGCATCCCGTTCGGGAGACTTCTCGTCCGGCGGATCGCAGAGGGCGCAGTCGGGCTCGGGTTCGTGGTTCGGGGCATCCCGTTCGGGAGACTCCTCGTCCGGCGGATCGCGGAGGGCGCAGTCGGGCTCGGGTTCGGGGATGGCGTCCGCCGTCACCGCATCCTGCCGCGTGACCGTCTCCGGCGAGCGGCACGCGGCGAGCAGGACGACGATTGCGAGCAACAGGCGCACGGGGGCCTCCACCCGCGAAGCATCCGCCGTCCGTCGCGTCCAGTCAAACCGCGCTAGGATCGAGCGCGGAGGGGGCACCCGGATGTTCGAGCGCATCGTGTCCGCGATCGGGCTGCTCGCGTTCGTCGCGGTCGCGTGGGCCCTGTCCGCGAACCGCAGGGCGGTGTCGTGGCGGCCGGTGGCGTGGGGCGCGGCCCTCCAGTTCGCGTTCGCCTTCCTGATCCTGAAGACGGACCCCGGCTACGAGGCGTTCAAGGCGCTCGGCGACCTCGTCACGCGGTTCCTCGACTTCTCGGACGCGGGGGCGCGGTTCGTGTTCGGGGAGCGGTTCGCGGAATTCTTCTTCGCGTTCAAGGTGTTGCCGACCATCATCTTCTTCTCGGCGTTCATCACCGTGCTGTACCACTACAACGTGCTCCAGCGGGTCGTGCGCGTCATCGCGTGGGTCATGCAGCGGTCCATGGGCACCTCGGGGGCCGAGACGTTCTCCTGCGCCGCCAACATCTTCGTGGGCCAGACCGAGGCGCCGCTCCTCGTGAAGCCGTTCGTGGCCACGCTCACGCCGTCCGAGCTGCACGCCGTGATGTGCGGCGGCTTCGCCACGATCTCGGGCGGCGTGATGGCCGCCTACATGTCGTTCGGGGTCCCGGCGGAGCACCTGATCGCGGCATCGGTCATGTCGGCGCCGGCCGCGCTCGCGATCGCGAAGCTGATGTACCCGGAGACGGGCCGCCCGCTGACCGCGGGCACCGTCCGCCTGGAGGTCGAGCGGCCGTGGGCGAACGGGATCGACGCGGCGGCGGCGGGAGCGTCGGACGGCATGAAGCTCTGCCTGAACGTGGCCGCGATGCTGATCGCGTTCCTCGCCCTGCTCGCGGTCCTGAACGCGCTGCTCGGATGGGCCGGCGGGCTGTTCGGGTTCCCGGCGCTGTCGCTGGAGTGGGTGTTCGCCAAGGTCCTGGCGCCGCTCGCCTGGCTGATGGGCGTGCCGTGGGAGGACTGCGGCCACGTCGGAGTGCTGCTCGGCAAGAAGACGATCCTGAACGAGTTCATCGCCTACCTGGACCTGAAGCAGCTCATCGAGAACGGCCGCGCCGTGGCATCGGGGGCGGCGGACCCCGCGAGCGTGCCCGTGATCTCCGAGCGCGCCCAGGTGATCGCGACCTACGCGCTGTGCGGGTTCTCGAACGTCGCGTCGATCGGCATCCAGATCGGGGGGATCGGCGCGATGGCGCCGTCCCGGCAGGCGGACCTCGCGCGGGTGGGCCTGCGCGCCATGGTCGCCGGGTCCATCGCCTGCTTCATGACCGCGTGCATCGCGGGGATCCTGTTGTAGCCCGCCCTGCTTGCGGCACCACCGCCACCCCGTCGAACGTCCCCGTGCACGACTTCGTGTTGTCGTGCGCGGTCACGAACAGCCCCGCCCTGGCGCTCGCGGCCATGGAAATCGTGGCGGACCCGACGAGCGTCCACGTCGTGCCGTTCGCGGGCACGTACCCGGTGAAGGTCACCGCGCTTCCGCCCGCCAGACCGTGACGGAGCCGTGGCGGGACAGCTCGACCAGCCCGAGCGCGGCCACGTCCGAGGGGGCCGGGACCGCCGGCTCGACCGCGATCACGTGCGACACCTGCGGCGTCTCCGGCCCCGGGACCCAGGGCACGCAGCGGCGGCCGGAGAAGGCGAAGACGCAACGCTCGTTGCCGTATTTCCCGAGGAGCGCGACCGGACGCGGGTCGGCGTCGGCCGAGCCCGGGGCCGCGCGGACCGCCTGCGACGCCGCCCAGAGGTCGCGCCAGTAGCCCTTGTAGAAGTCCTCGGCCGTCGGGCTCGCGATCATGGAGAGGCCGCCGTGGCTGCGGCCGTTGCCCGAGAACAGCAGCGTGGCGTCCACCGCGAGCAGGCCCGCGGCCCACAGCCCGACCAGCGCGATGCCCGCGGCCGGGGCAAGGCGGAAGCGGGGGGCGAGACGGGCGACCGCGCCCGCGATCGCGGCGACGCCGTCGAACAGCCAGGACAGCAGGAACGGCGTGACGGGCAGCAGGTAGCGCGTGAACTTCCACTCGACGAACGCGAACAGGACGAGCGTGGCCGCGACGAACGCATCCGGCGGCGACGCGGTCCCGGACCGGACGCGGCGCGCGAGGCCGACCAGCATCACCGCCGCGATCGCCGAGCACGCGAGCAGCACGGGCGCGTCCGGCAGGTTCGCCGCCGCCGCGATCCGCGCGATGTGGGTGGGCGCGTCTCCGATCGTGCGGACGAGCGAGCCGACCTCGAAGTGCATCAGGAAGCCCACGCCCTTCTGGTAGTCCACCACGGCCGCGCCCTCGCTGCTGCGCACCGCGACGTACGCCTTGTACCCGGCCAGCGCGACGGCGCCGATCGAGCCGGCCACGGCCTCGGGCCAGGGCGCGAGGAGCCTGCGCTCGCGCCGCCACGCCCCGATCGCCTGCGCGGCCACGGCCGCGAGCAGCGTGACCCCGGCGAACCGCGTGAGCATGGCCGCGGCCAGGACCGCGCCGGTAGCGACCGCCCAGGCCGCTCCCCGCGTCTTCTCGCGCAGGTCGCGGAGCATCAGGAGGAACAGGAAGGCGAGCGCGGCGAACGGCCACTCGGACATGATGCGCGTGCCGAGCAGGAACGGCGTCGGCGCCAGCGCGAACAGGGCCGCGGTCGCGAGCGGGAGCGGGCGGCCCTCGCGGCGCGCGAGCCGCAGCCACAGCGCCAGCGCCGCGCACACGAACAGCAGGACCACGGCCTTGGCCGCGATCACCGAGTCCAGGCCGAGGGAGGCCGGGCCCGCCAGCACCAGCGGCAGCGCGGGCCCCCAGTCGCCGACCACCATGCCGTCCACGCAGAAGCACCCGTTCGACAGGATCTCCCTGGCGCCCTGGTGGTAGACGAAGTCGTCGTACTGTTCCGGGAGGTACCAGGGGTTCAGCGCGGCGCCGTAGAGCACCGCGACGCCCGCGACCAGGAGCGCGGCGCGACGAGCCGACGGCCGGGCGAGCGCCTCCATGTCACCTGGCCTCGTGTCGTTCCAGCACGACGCGCTGGCCCGCGCTCACGTCCGGGTCGCCGGTCGCGCGTCGCCGCTGCCCAAGCCGGAGCCCACGCCAGTACCCCGCGGCCTCCGCGATCCGCCGGAGCGGGGCCTCCACCGCGTCGCGGACGTCGCCCGCGGCGAGCGCCCCCGCCACGTCGCGGACCGTCCGAACGGCCGCGGAGACCGCGGAGCGCGGCAGGGAGGGGCGGGTCCCGTAGATGAACGCGTCCGCCTCGCCCTCGATGAAGCGGCGGCCGTAGAACTGCCGCGGCGTGTAGTCGTGCGAGTGCACCACGACCGCGTCCGGCACGTAGCGGACCGTGCGGCCGTGCGTGCGCGCCCAGTGCCCCCACTCCGTGTCCTCGGACCCCCACGCGCCGGTGTGGAACGGGTGCGCCTCCCAGGCCTCCCTGCGCATCGCGGCGAACGGCAGCGACAGCGGGATCCAGGGCGGCGCCTCGGGCGCGTCCGGGAAGCTCGCCGCGTACTCGCGCCTGACCCAGGCCCGCGCCTCGGGTCGTGCGACCTGCCGCGCGAAGGCCGCGTCCGCGCCCGCGTCGATCGCCGCGACCAGGCGCGACAGCACCGACGCGTGCAGCGGGATCGTGTCGCTGTTCAGGAAGGCGAGGACCGGGGCGTCGGTCGCGGTGGCCGCGCGGTTCAGCACGGCCCCGGGGATGTACTCCTCGGGCCGGATCCGGATCAGCCGGTGCGGGTGCCGCGCGACGATCTCCAGCGTGCGGTCGCGCGACCCCGAGTCCACGACGAGGACGTCGAACGCCTTGAAGTCCTGGCTGTACAGCCCGGCCATGACGCGGCCGATCGTGGGCTCGGAGTTCCGGGTCCGGATGATGACGGTGCAGCGGCTCATGTCGCTCCCACCAGCTCGCCGAGGTGCGCGGTCCGCCGTGTCGCCAGGCAGGCCAGGATGCGGCGGAACCCCTCGAAGCGGTCGCACAGCCACATCGTGATCGGGTGGACGATCATGTTCGACACGGCGCCGCGCGCCTCGTTGTCCCGGAGGTTGGCCAGCACGATCTCCACCCAGTCCCCGATCCGGTACGAGTCCGGCCCGAAGTCGTCGCTCCAGCGGTAGCGCGCCTGCCACCGCGCGACCCACTCCGGGGTCCGCTCGGCATGGTACAGGTGCTCGTGGTCCGGGATCACGTTCAGGGGGAACGTCAGGATGCCGCTCGGGTGGCGCTCCGGCCCGGTCGCGTCGCGGCGCACGCCGTCCGACACGAGCGCGATGCCGGCGCGGCGCAGGACCTGCTCGGTCCAGGGCCCGTGCATGTACATGTGGTTGCGCCACACGCGGATCGTGCGCCCGGTGCGGCGCCGCGCCGCCTCGATCGTCAGCCGCGCGTCCAGCTCCTGCCACCACGGCGGCCCGTTGTAGCTGCCGATCGCCTTCCTCCAGACGCGGTGCACGATCGCGGGCGTCAGGCAGGACCAGTTGTGGCCGCCCAGCTCGACCAGCGGGTGTGCGGCGATCGGGGCAAGCTCGTCCCAGTCCTCGACGAAGCACCGCCCGGACGCGAAGAAGGTGACCTTGACGCCTGCGTCCTCGAGCAGCGCGAGGTAGCGCCGCGCGCACTCCAGCTCGGACAGGTCGGAGTGCCTCTGGTTGTCGGTGCGGAGCGATCGGTGGTGGAGGTCGCCGGTCAGGCAGATCATCCCGGCCCCCCGCCGTCCTCGACGTCGATCCCGAGCCGCCGGGCCGCGGCCGGGAAGTTCGGGTCGCCGTCCGCGCCCCAGGTCCCGAGATAGCCCCGCCGAAGGGCGGCCGGGGAGTCGCCTCGCGCCCGGACCGCGGCCCGCGCGATTGCCCGGAACCTCGAATCGCCGACGCCGTAGGCCACGACCGGCAGCGCGAGTCCCATCCGATCGCGCGCGGTCGCGAACCGCCAGCCGGCCTCGACCGCGCGCGACGCGCGTCCGGGCAGCCCGCGCGACCTCGCCGCCGCCGCGGCCGCGCGCAGCCATCGACCCGGGCCGCCGCGCACCGCCTCGAGCGCGATCGCTTCCAGCGCCACGTCCGGGTACCCCTCCCATGTCAGGCCGGCCTTCTCCAGCCGCCGCGCCTCGACCGCGAGGTGTGCGTCGCGGGCCGCCGCGCGCAGGCGATCGACCCAGGCCGCGAGGTCGCGTGCGTCCCAGGGCGCGTCGTCCGACCGGAACCGGGTCTCCATCGCCTCGTCGTACAGCGCGGCGAGGTCGGAGGGCACGCCCGGCCGCTCGCGCATCCGGCGCTGCCGTTCGGCGTTTTTCCAATGGTACCCGCCGAGGAAGAAGAGCAGGGCGTCGCCCGCGCCGATCACCGCCTTGATGCCGTGCCGGACCACCTGCCGGCGCACGTCGCCCTCGGGCCGGCCGCGCGCGAGCACCGAATCGTCGATCACCAGGAGCGTCGCGCGGTTGACCAGCAGGTCGCGCACGTCCGACGGCAGGATCGCGTCCGCGGTGAAGCGCGCCAGCGACGGGGCCCAGTCCGGGTCGCCGAACAGGGTGCGGTGGCCGTGGCGCACGTCGTACCAGAACACGCGGCACGGGGCGCGCTCGACCGTGGCGGCCGGGACCACGCCGACGTCGATGCCGATGCCGGCCCGCGCCGCGACCGGGCCGAGCGCCGCGTCCGCGATCCGCTTGACCGCGCCGCGCGCGACCGTGCCCAGCGCCGACGTGACGACCAGGACGTCCAGGTTGTTCGCCGGCCGCTCCTCGCCGCGGACGACCTGCACGCCGCCCTCGCCGCGTCCGTACCCCCCCACGAGGAGCACCGCGCGGTAGAGCGAACTCGGCAGCGCGGCGCGAAGCGTGGCGGACGCGTCGGCAACGATCCCGGCGACGCGCGCCTCGACCGCCGGTCCCCCCCGCGCCGTCAGCCTCGCGGTCATCGCCCCCCCGCCACGCGAGCCAGGAGCGCGTACAGCGCGTCCGCGTGCGCCTCGGGCCGGAACCGCGTCGCCACGAGGTCGCGACCCGCCTCTCCCATCGCCCGGGCGGCGGCCGGGTCCCCGAGCACCCGCCGGATCGCCGCGGCGAGCGCGACCGCGTCGCCGGACGGGAACGACAGGCCGGTCACGCCGGGCACGAGCCACTCGCCCATGCCGCCGGCGTCGGCCGCGACCACCGGCGCGCCGTGCCGCAGCGCGAGCGGGCCCGCGAACCCGAACGTCTCCGGCTCGCGGCTCGGCACGACCACGCAGCCCGCGGTCCGGTACTGCGCCTCGAGCGCCTCGCCTTCCAGGCGGCCGGCCCACTCGACCCGCGACGCGACGCCCGCCCGGTCCGCGACCGCGCGGATCAATGCCTCCTGGGGGCCCGAGCCGACCACTCGCAGCCGGACCTCGCACGGGAGGCCCGCGAGCGCGCGGATCGCCACGTCGATCCCCTTGCCGCGGACGAGCGCGCCCGCGACCAGGACGCGCCGGGCCTGGCGCCCGTCGGGCAGCGGTCCCGGGGGCGGCGGCGGCACGGGAAGGGGGAGCAGGTGGAGCGACGACGCGTCGAAGCCGTGCGCGATCGCGTGCCGCCGCATGTAGTCCGACCCGACGGCGAGCGCGGCGAAGCGGCGGATCTCGCGCTGCTCCGCCCGGAGCGCGTCGAGCGTCACCAGCCGGACCCCCGGCCACGCGTCCGACTTCACGACCTGCCCGGGGCAGGCATAGCAGGCGAGCCCGATCGTGCGGGTGCAGGTCCGGTGCCCGATCGCCGTGTACTTGTGCTCGCGCAGGCAGAAGGGCGCGTGATCGTGCAGGAACCGGACGGCGGGCACGGGCGCGTCGGCGAGCCGCCGCGTGGCCTCGACGCCGCGGACCTGGTGGACGTAGAGGACGTCCGGCCGCAGCTCGCGCGCCTGCGCCGCGGGATCGACCAGGGGGAAGGCGGCGTCGAAGCGCGCGCAGAAGGAGGCGTCGTGGCCGCCGTCGGGGGCGGACAGCAGCGTGCAGCGGAAGCCGCGCTCCCGCAGTTGCGAGGCGGCCGTGGCCACGTAGTGCTCAGCCCCTCCCCGCCAGTCCGCGTGCCTGGTGACGAACGCGACGTGCATCCGATCCGGCCCCTCCGGTCTCCCCGCAACCGGCGGGGATCGTACCCCGGAACGCATGGCCCCGGACACCCCGACAGCGCAACCCCCTGCAACCCCGCCATCTGGTATCCTACAGACCGGTTGACCGGGGAGGGACCCGTGCGGCGCAACGTTGCGGCTCTTGGGGGGGTGATGGCTTTCCTGGTGCTCGCGTGCGGCGGCTCCGTGAAAGGCGGGGACGGGTCCGGGGGGGGACTCGACCTTGCGGGCTCGGGCGACCTGTCGGGCCAGGACGTCCGGTACGGGACCGACGCGCGGGACGGCTCGGCGGAGGACGCCGCGGGCCAGGACCCGGCCGCGACCGGCGACGAGGGCACGGTCGAGCCCGGCCCGGGCGACCCGGGCGGCGACCCCGTCGCGGACCCGGGGGTGAGCGACACGGCCGGCACGGACCCCGCGGGCACCGACCCCGCAGCCGGCGATCCGGCCGGCAGCGACCCCGCGAAGGACCCCGCGGGCACGGACCCGGGCCCCGGCGACGAGGCCGCGGCGGACGACGGCGGGCCTGCCGGCGACGCGCCGGCGGGCGGCTGCGAGGGCTGCGGCACGGGCACGGTCAAGGGGAAGACGTGCGCCCCGAACGCGAAGATGGCGGTCCCGTACGTCAAGGTCTGGATCGACACGGTCGATTGCGAGGGCAACGCGGTCCACGTCCAGGACTTCTCGGACGAGAAGGGCGAGTACGTGCTGGAGAACGTCCCGTGCGGCCTCCAGACGATCAAGATGCAGAAGGGGTCGTTCGGCAACGTGTTCAGCCGCTTCGTGGACCAGGGCATGACCACGTTCGTTTCTTCCGGCGAAGGCTGCTTCCCGTCCACGGCCGCGAAGATCGCCGTGGTCACCGGCGACTGGGACGCGATCGAGCACACGCTCGCGAAGCTCAAGCTGAAGTACGACCTGATCTGGGGGACCACGCCGGGGGGGACAGGCGACGGGCCGAACGCCACGTCGCCCGAAACGATCAAGTTCCTGACCGACTCGGCGAAGCTGATGTCGTACGACGTCGTGTACATCAACTGCTCGGACACCGGCGTGATGAACATGCAGGACTCGGGCGCGGAGATCTCCGCGAACCTGAAGGCCTTCATCGCGAAGGGCGGGTCGCTCTACGCGTCCGACTACGGCCTGCCGTACATCCAGCAGACCTGGCCCGGCTACGTCCTGGGCGGCGCGTGGTCCTGCGGTGGCTGGTCCAAGTACCCCGGCGCGGTCGTCGACCTCGACCTCGCGGGCTACATCGGGAAGACCACGGTGAACATCGAGTACGGGCTCGGGCCGCTGACGTGCGTGGACGGCGTCGGTCCCGACACCCACGTTTTCATCGACTCGTCCAAGGCGATCTCCGGCTGCTCCGGCACCGAGATGATGATGTCGTTCCAGCCCGAGCCGGGCGGCGGCAAGGTCATCTACACGACCTTCCACAACGACGAGCAGCCCGCGACCCAGACCGACATGCAGACGATCCTCGAGTACACCGTGTTCCTGATGTAGCCCTGCCCCCGCCCCCCACGCGCCCGTCCCGTTCACGTCGGGGCGGGCCGCGCCGGAGTCAACGGCGCGGCCCGAGGGCGCGCGGTGGGCGGGGGCTCCGGAGGACGTACCCGTGTCCGAAACAGGGGTCCTGGATGGCGTGCGGGTCGTGGAGGTGGGCTGCGGCCTCTCGGCCCCCGTCGTCGGCATGCTCCTCGCCGAGCAGGGCGCGGACGTGGTCCGGGTGACGGACCCGGGCCGCCCTCCCGTGGACCCGGTGCTGGACGCGATGATGGCACGCGGCAAGACCGACGTCGCGCTGCCGCTCGCCGACGCGCAGGGCCGGGCCGTGCTCGATCGCCTGGTCGCCGCGGCGGACGTGGTGGTGGACGACCTCGGCGCGGGGGGGCTCGGGGCGCTCGGGATCGACGCGGGCGCGGTCAGGCGCGACCGCAACCCCGGGCTCGTCGCGTGCTCGATCCCCGCGTTCCCCGCATCCGACCCGCGCGCGGGCACGTGCGGCCACGAGGCGGCGGTCGGCGCGGCCGGCACGCTGTACGAGAGGCCGCTCGGCGCGCCGCGCTGCTACGACTTCCCGGTGGCGTCGTCCATGGCGGGCCTGTTCGCGGCGAACGGCGTGGTCGCGGCCCTGCTCGCGCGCCTGAAGTCTGGCGCGGGCCAGGACGTGGAGGTGACGCGCTTCCACGCGGCCCTGTTCGCGCAGATCCTCTCGATCCTGATGAAAACCGGGGTGCCGCGCGGCTTCCTGCCGCTCAAGATGATCGGCACGCCCTTCATGAGATCCTGGCTGTGCAGGGACGGCCGCTACATCTACCTGCACATCACGCTGCCCGCGCACGCGGCGCGGATCCTGGAGGTGCTCGAGTCGGCCGGTCACGCGGACGGCGTCGCGAGGCTGCGCCGGATCCTGTCCGCCGAGACGATGCGCGACCCGAGCCAGGTGAAGAGCATCGCGGAGGCCAAGCGGATCCGCGAGGCGTACGAGCGCATCTTCCTTGCGCGGACCGCGGACGACTGGGAGCGGGTGCTCGGCGCCGAGCTGTGCTGCATCAAGGTCCGCACCGCGGACGAGTGGGTGCGCGACTCGATCGCGGCCGGCATGTCGGACGCGTGCGCGCTCGACGACCCGGTGTTCGGCGAGCTGCTCGGACCCGGGCCCGGCGTCACGTCGCCGGAGCGGTCCCAGGCGATCCGGCCGCGCGTGGTCGGGCCCGGCACGCTCGACGCGGTCCTCGCGCGATGGGGCGAGCGGCCCGTCGCCGCCGCACCGGCGGACGCCTCTTCGTCCCCCGCCGCCCGGCCCCCCCACGGTCCGCCGCTCGCGGGCGTACGCGTGATCGACCTCTCGCGCATCATCGCGGGCCCCTGCTCGGCGCGCGTCCTGGCCGAGCTGGGCGCGGACGTGATCTCGGTCCAGAACCCGACCGGTCTCGACTGGGCCCTGTCGTTCCACCTGATGTTCAACGCGGGCAAGCGCACGGTGACGCTCGACTTCACCGGCGACGAGGGCAAGAAGCGGCTGTGGGCGCTGCTCGACGAGTTCGAGCCGGACGTGCTCGTCCAGAACTACCGGAACATGGACGTCGCGCGTGCGGTCGGCGTGGACCCGGAGCCGGTCCGGGCGCGGTTCCCTGGCATCGTCTACACCCACATGAACGCGTACGGCGACCGCGGGGACTGGAAGGAGCGCCCCGGGTTCGAGCAGGTGGTGCAGGCGGTCTCCGGCATCCAGATGACGTACGGGACCGACGGGAAGCCGAAGCTCCTGCCGACCGCGATCATCGACATCGGGTGCGGGCTGACCGGCGCGTTCGCGACCGTGCTCGGGCTGTACCACAAGGCGCGGACGGGCGAGGGCATCACGGTGTCGACGCACCTCACGTGGGCGTCCGTGCTGTTCCAGGTCCACCGCGTGGCCGCGGCGCAGCGGGACGCGTGCGTGGAACGCGCGAAGGCCGCGGGCGTCGACCCGGGGTGGGCCCCGGGCCGGGAGGTCGTCGCGGGCGTGTTCCCGGGCAAGGGCGGGTACGCGTGCGTCGCGGGCCCGCGTTGCGAGGTGGAGGCCTGGGCGCGTCGGCTCGGGGCGCGCGACGCGTCCGCCGACCCGCTCGCGGCCGTGGCCGAGCGGCTTCGGCGCAAGCCCGTCGCGGCGTGGGGCGAGGGCCTCCCCCCCGGGGGCGCGATCGACGTGGTCCCGGTCCAGCGGATCCGCGGCGTGGTCGAGCAGATCCGCGCGTTCGACCCCTCCCCGCGGCCGGTCGTGCACCGCCGGCCGTACCCGGGGTGCGCCTCCGAGGGGACGTTCGTGCGCGGGCCGATCCGCCTGTCGCGGAACCCCGTGGTCGAGGTCGGGCCACCGCCGGTGCGCGGCGGCAGCACGCGCGACGTGATGGCGACGGTCGGGGAGACCCTGCCCGAGGGTGCCGGCGTCATCCCCTACCCGAAGAACAAGCCGTTCCTGATCTGGCTGGTGAGCTTCATCCGCTGGGGCTATTTCGCCTGGAGGTCCGGGAACGTCTGACCCGGCCCGGGAGGTCGCGATGAGACGTCTCGCAGTGCTGGCCTGCCTGGCGCTCGCCGCCGCCCCCGCGGCCGCCGCAGCGGACGTGGAGGTCGAGGGCATCTCGTTCCCCGACACGCTGTCCGTGGGCGGTCGGACCCTCCACCTGATCGGCGCCGGGCTGCGGGAGGTCACGTTCCTGAAGGTCGACGTCTATGCGGGTGCCGCGTACGCGGAGCGCAAGTCGTGCGACCTGCGCCGGCTCGCCACCGACGACCAGGCGCGGGCGTTCCGGATGGACTTCCTGCGGGACGTGCCGGCAGCGAAGCTCCTGAAGAACCAGAAGGAGCTGATCGCGGGCGCGACCCCTGCCGACGCGTCGCAGGACCTCCGCGAGCGACTCGATCGGTTCAACGCGCTGTTCGACGCCGACGCGAAGAAGGGGATGCGCGCGGTGGTCGCCTACGTTCCGGGGGCGGGCACGGCCGTGACCATCGACGGCCGCCCGCGAGGCGAGACCTTTCCGGGCGCGGACTTCGCGCACGTGGTGTTCGGGGTGTGGTTCGGCCCGAAGACCTGCTGCCCGAGCCTGATCGAGGGCATCCGGGAGACCTGCCGATGACGCGCTTCGTCGTCCTGGTGCTGCTCGCCGCCTCGTGCTCCGGCTCCGGGGGCGGCCCCGGCTCCGGGCCTCCGGACGTGCCGACCGACGCGGCGCCCGACGCCCCGGCGGACGTCCCGGGCGACGCGCCCGCGTTCGAGGCCCTGTCCTGCCCGGCCTTCCCGGGCACGAAGGCGACGCTGCGCGAGAAGGCCGAGCGGTACGACGCGCTCGCCCGGAAGTGGCACCTCCCCGCCGGCCAGGACCTGTGGTTCGGAGTGCAGCTCCGCGAGGATCTCGAGACGTTCGAGCGCGTCGACATGAGCGACAACGTGGGCACGTGGTCCGCGCTGTACGCGGCGTCCCAGTCCTTCCGCTGGGCCGCGACGCGCGACCCGGAGGCGCTCGAGAACCTGCGCCGCGTGGTGCGCGGCGAGCAGGCGATGCTGCGGATCACGGGCGTGCGCGGGCTGTTCACGCGCGTGTTCGTGGACCCGTCGCTCCCGGGCTTCCCGTCCGCGGAGCAGCTCGCCGCCTGGTACCCGGACTGCGACCTGTCGAAGGGCCACTGCAAGCGGTTCAACGAGGTGACGAAAA
>VGRB01000081.1 GCA_016875475.1 Deltaproteobacteria bacterium | reverse complement strand
CCGAC
Organism: Deltaproteobacteria bacterium; assembly: GCA_016875475.1. Lineage (GTDB taxonomy): Bacteria > Myxococcota_A > UBA9042 > DTJE01 > DTJE01 > VGRB01. Next base: position 16,548 of record VGRB01000081.1, on the reverse strand, counting down.
GCGCGGACGCTGCTGGACAACGGCTGCGGCTGCGTGGTCGAGGGCGTGAACATGCCGAGCACGCTCGATGCCGCGCGCCTGTTCATCGACGCCGGCGTGCTCTACGCGCCGGGCAAGGCGTCGAACGCGGGCGGCGTCGCCACGTCCGGGCTCGAGATGAGCCAGAACGGCATGCGGCTCCGCTGGGGCGCCGAGGAGGTGGATCGGCGCCTGCACCAGATCATGAACCAGATCCACGCGGCCTGCGTCGAGCACGGCCGCGGCCCCGACGGCCGCGTGAACTACGTCAAGGGAGCGAACGTGGCGGGCTTCCTGCGGGTCGCGAACGCCATGCTGGACCAGGGGGTCGTGTAGGCCCTCTTGCGGCGGTGACGCCGCGGGACCTGCCGCGGCGGGACGCAGCGGCTGCCGACGCACCCGCCGCCAGAACACCCCGTCCCCGAACATCTCCCGCTCGAACCGTCCGACCGCCTCCCCCGGGCTCTCCGTGGCACCGACCACCGGCACCCCCCCCCCGGCCGGAGCCGGTCCGCGACGCGATCGAACAGGCGCCCCCGGTCCCGAGGCGTGAAGCAGAACGCGATGTTGCGGCACAGGACGATGTCGAAGGTCCCGGTTTCCGGGAGGTCCCCGAGCAGGTTCGCGGTCGCGAACGTCATCACCGACAGGAACTCGTGCGCGCGTCACGGATACCCCCCTCCGGTGGGGGGCTACGCGAGCGCCCCCGCGAGCACCGCGGCGCCGGCCTTGTCCATCGGCTGGTTGTCGTTCCCGCACCGCGCCGAGTAGCAGCACGCGGGGCAGCCCTTCTCGCACCCGCAGCGGGACAGGAGGTCGCGGACCATGCGGACCAGCCGCGGCAGGTCGGTGAACGCCCGCTCCGCGAGCCCGATCCCCCCCTCGTGGCCGTCGTAGACGAAGACCGCGGGCCTCCCGCTGTGCGGCGCCGCGATCGTCGAGAAGCCCGCGAGGTCGGCGGCGTCGCAGGAGATCGCGACCGGCGCGAGCCCGACCAGGGCGTGCTCGAACGCGTGGAGCGCTCCGAGCGCCGCGGGCAACCCCCCCGCGTCCGTCCCGGCCGGCAGCACGGTCCACGGCACGTCGATCCAGAGCCCCGTCGTCTCCATCCTGCGCTCGGGCAGTTCGAGGTCGCCCCCGCCGATCACGCGGTCGTAGCGCTTCACGAGGAAGCCGCGCACGCGGTGGGTCATGCGGATCCGGCCGAACGACGCGGTCGCCGCGCCCGCGGGGCGGTCCCGGTGGGTCGCGACGATCTCCGCGTTCTTGCTCGACAGCGCGTGGGTGTAGTGGCCGACGTCCTTCCGCCGCATCCGCGCGATCCGCGTCGCGAGGTCCAGCTCCTCGACCACCCAGGTCCGCGCCTCGTGCAGGTAGACCGCGCCCGGGAACGCCTCGCGGCAAGCGCGCTCCAGGTCGATCGTCTCGAGCAGGTCCCCGTCCTCCGCGTCGACCAGCGAGACCGTCTCGTTCCCGATCGAGTCGAGCTTGACCGCCTCGTGCGGCCGCGACGGCGCCGCGAACACGTAGCCGTAGTCGGTCTTGTGCACCAGCCCGGCGCCTTCGAGCTTGCGCGCCACGGACTGCTCCGGCTCCCGGCCGTCGGGCACCGCGACCGGCAGCTCGGACGCGGCGCAGAGCATGTGGCCGGCCAGGATGTGCTCGTTCGCGAGGTCGATGGTCGCGCGCTCGTACGCCCGGTCGAGCAGTGTCTCCGGGTGGCGCAGCAGGTACTGGTCCACGATCCCCTCGAACGCCACCCAGAACGCCACGGCGTCCTCGCCCCGCCGGCCCGCCCGCCCCGCCTGCTGCCAGAACGAGCTGACCGACCCGGGGTACCCGCTGACCACGACCGCGTCGAGGTCGCCGATGTCGATCCCCAGCTCCAGCGCGTCGGTGGACACGATGCCGCGGTACGTCCCGTCCCGGAAGCCCTTCTCGATCCGGCGGCGGTCCTCGGGCAGGTAGCCCGCGCGGTACGGCGCGACCGGGAGCGGGTCGCGCTCCTCCATCGCGAGGCTCGCGACCAGCTCGGCGGTGCGGCGCGACAGGGTGAAGCAGAGCGTCTTCAGGCCCGCGCGAACGAGGGACGCGAACACGTCCCGCGTCTGGACGTGCGGGGACCCGGCGTCCGGCGCGGCCGCGTCGAAGAACACCACGTGGCGCGCGCCCGATGCGGACCCGTCCCGGTCCACGACCGCGCAGTCGCGGCCGGTCAGGCGGCTCGCGTGCTCGCCCGGGTTCGCGATGGACGCGCTCGCCAGCACCATGCGAGGGTGCGACCCGTACGCCTCCGCGACCCGGAGCAGGCGGCGGATCACCTGGGCCACGTTCGACCCGAACACCCCGGTGTAGCGGTGGGCCTCGTCCATCACGACGAAGCGGAGCTTCGAGAAGAAGCGCCGCCACATCGCGTGGTAGGGCAGGGTCTCGTGGACCTCGTAGGGGTTCGACAGGACGACCCGGGAGCCCTGGCGGATGCGCGGCCGCCGCACGCGGGGCGTGTCCCCGTCGTAGATCGCGGGTGCCAGGTCCATCTCCGTCGCGAGGTCCGCCGACTCCAGGAACGCGAGCTGGTCGTTCGCGAGCGCCTTCAGCGGGTAGAGGAACATCGCGGTCGCGTTCGGGTCGCGCGCGAGCGCGTCGAGCACGGGCAGGGAGAACGCGACCGTCTTGCCCGATGCGGTCGCCGTGGACAGGACCACGTCCCGGCCACCCGCGACGTGGCGCCACGCCTCGGCCTGGTGGCGGTAGAGCGCGGTCACGCCGCGGCCACGCAGGAAGGCGGCCACGCGCGGGTCCACCACGTCCGGGAGCGGCTCCGTCTCCGCGGTGCGAGCCGGAACCACGTGGACCGACGCCATCTGGCCCCGGTACCACGGCGCGGCCGCGACGCGGGCGAGCGCCTCCTGCACGGCCTCGCGCTTCACGCCGCACCCGCCAGCGCCCCGAACAGGCGCACCATCTGCACGACGTCCGCGCGGTTGTGGTCCGCGATCGCCGCGAGCAGCCCGGCGCGGCGGCCAGGGGCCGCGAGGTAGTCCTGGTAGAGCAGGGGCACGAGCGCGCCCGGCACGTCCTCGCCGCGGTCCTCGCCGAGCACGTGGCGCGCGAGCGTGTCGAGCCGGCAGTCCGGCACGCGGCCCCGGTACGCGCGGCGCGAGTGGGGCAGCAGGTCGAAGTGGACCGGGTCCGCGACGAGCGGGGCGCCGTAGTACGCGGCCCGGAGCCCGACGTAGGGGAGGTCGAACGAGCGGCCGTTGAAGGTGACGAGCCCGGGCGAGGCAGCGATGGCGTCCGCGGTCCTGCGCACGAGCGCTGGCTCGGCCGCGGGCGAGGCCGCCACGAGCTGGGTCAGCTCCACCCGGTCGCCCGAGACCCGGGCGAGGCCGGCGACCACGATCGGGCTCCCGCCGAACAGGCCCATGGTCTCGATGTCGAGGAACAGGAGGTCGGACGGGTCGAGCAGCGCGTGCAGCGCCAGGGCGAGCGGGTGGCTGCGGGCGCCCCGCGTCGCGAGCAGGTCCATCAGCCGGTACGGGTCCCCGAGGTCGATGGCCCTGCACACCCGCCGCGCCTGCGGCCCGAACCGCGGGTGGTCGCACAGGCGGCGCACGTCCCGGAAGCCAGCGGCGCAGAGCTTCGCCGCGAGCCCGGCGCGGATGCCCGGGACAAGCCAGAGCGAGGCGGCGAGCGAGGAGAGCACGTCCGGCCGCGGCGCAATCGGGGCGGGGGCGCCGTCGCGGACCTCGAACAGGCCCGGGCAGCCCGGCACCTCGTCGCCGCCGAGCAGATCCCGGAGGGGCCGGCCGCCGGCGCGTTCGAGCAGTCGCCGCCGCAGGTCCGCGAGGTCCGGCTCGGGGGAATGCGCCGCGACGCGCACCGGGAAGGGGGCGGGCACGGGCACGGGTACGGGCACGGGTACGTGGGAAGGCGAAGGCCGGCGGCTGCCGAACGGGCCGGAGCCCCGGGCCGCGTCGCGCTCTCGCAACTCCTCGAGGCGGCGCTTCAGCAGCTCCGCGATCTCCTCCCGACGGTCCGCGCCCACGCCCGCTGCCTCCCGGGCCAACCGGCGTGCATTCTGCCACACGGGGGCGACAATGGGGGTGGACCGACCCCGGGTCGCAGGGGTCCGATCGCGCCGGTGCCGGCGCCCGTGCGCGGAGGATGCCGAGTCCGACTGCGCGGCCGAGCAGGTCAGCCGGGCCCGGTCCCGGGGCGCCCGGCCGCGGCCCGCTCGCGCCTCATCCGCAGGGGAACGTAGTCGCAGAACGGCTCCTCGGCCATCACGTCGCCCGCTACCGAGTACGCGCGGGCCCGGCAGCCGCCGCACACGTTCCGGTACTCGCACCTGCCGCACCGGCCGCCGTAGGAGTCGAAGTCGCGCATGGAGCGCATCAGGGGCGAGTCCTCCCAGATCTTCCTGAACGGCTGCTCGAACACGTTGCCCGCGACCGGCTCCATGTACGAGCACGGCCGCACGTCGCCGAACGCGTCGATCAGGCAGATGGTCTGGCCGGCGACGCAGCCCTTGCCTGCGCCGGTCGAGAAGGTGAGGTCCCGCCGGCGGAATCCCGACCGGTCCTCCCTTGCCTTCTGAAGCACGAGCCGGTAGTAGTGCGGCGCGCAGGTCGGCCGCATCAGGATCTCGTCCTCCCGCCTCTCCTGCTCGTAGTGCCACGCGAGGATGTCGTCGTAGTCGGGCTGCCGGATCAGGTCGGCCAGGATGTCCTCGCCGCGCCCGGTCGGCACGATCATGAACATGTACCAGGCCCTGGCGCCCAGGCCCTTCGCGACCCGGAAGGTCTCGGCGATGTGCGCCTGGTTCATCCGCGCGAACGAGGAATTGACCAGGAACTGGATCCCGTGCTCGCGTAACAGCCCGGCCGCGCGGACCACGCCGTCGAACGCGCCGCGCACCCGCCGGAAGCCGTCGTGGACCTCGGCGTTCGGCCCGTCGAGCGACAGGGAGACCATTCGGACCCCGGTCTCCTTCATGGCGGCGCAGACCTCGGGCGTCACCGGGAGCCCGTTGGTGGCCATGCACGTCCGGAAGCCCTTCGACGTCGCGTGCCTCGCGATGTCGAAGATGTCCGGCCGCGTCAGTGGCTCGCCGCCGGAGAGCACCAGCACCGGCTGCACGAACGACGCGATGTCGTCCACCAGCGCGAGGGCCTTCTCCGTGGTGAACGCTCCGACCGGCGCGGCCGCGTCCGACGAGCACCGGCAGTGGACGCAGTCGAGGTTGCACCGCCGCGTGGTCTCCCACGCGATCCACTTCGGAACGAACTCGCTGTCCTTCGTGAGTCCCATGCCGCACGAGTCTACCGGAACCGGACCTTCGCGTCCTCGTTGACACGCGCAAGCGCTGCCACAACCGCGAGAACCGGAGGACACGGCCTGATGTACCCCCCCGGCGTAACGGGAATCGTGCGCCTGCTGCTCGGCGACCCGCGGACCGGGCCGGTGCCGGTGCTCGCCGCGCACCCGGACGACGTGACGACCCCGGGGCGGGCGCGCGCCCGGACCGCCTCCGGGGCGCCGTGATAGCGCGCGTGGCGGGCGGGGCCGAGCGGGCGCGGGAAGGGATCGCCGCGGCGGCGCTCGCCGGGATCCAGGCCGCGAGGTGCGTGCCGCTCGGCTTCCGCGACCTCGAGGCCGCCTCCGACCTCCCGGGCCTCTGCCGCGCGGTCCTGGCGATGCTGCTCCGCGTCAGGCCGCGCACGGTGCTCGCGCACGCGCAGAAGGCAACCACCCGCACCACGACGCGGTCGCCTTCGCAATCGACCGCCGCCCGCAGGTACCCCGGGACCGAAGCCCCTGGTACAATCCGGTTCCTCGCGACGGCAAGGCAGGAGGCCGGACAGGCGTGAGCGCGGGAGCACGGACCCCGGGAGACGCGGCCCTGGCGGGCGAGGGGTCGGGTGCGGGCGGTGCCGCAACCAGGCAGCCCGCGCGCGTGATCGGGCGCGGCGCGGCGGTCGCCCTCGTGTTCGGAAACATGGTCGGCGTCGGGATCTTCCTGACGCCTTCGGAGGTCGCGCGCGCGTCCCCGGACGTCGTGACGTACCTCGCGCTCTGGATCGTGGGCGGCGTCATGGCCCTGGCCGGCGCCCAGGTCGCGGCGGAGCTGGGCTCCCTGTTCCCGCACGCGGGCGGCGACTACGTGTTCCTCGACCGGGCGTTCGGCCGCGGCATCGCGCGCGCCTGGGGCCTCCTGTCCGCGGTCCTGAGCTTCCCGGGGTCGATCGCGACGCTCGCGGTCGGCGCGGTCGGGACGCTCGCGACGGCGTCGTTCGGCGCCTGGCTCGCGGAACCGGTCGTGACCGCGGGCCCGGCCACGCTCGCCTGGAAGGACCTGCTCGCGCTCGGCGTCGTATGGGCCGCGACCGCGCTGAACGTGCGCGGCGTCACGCTGGCCGGCCGCGTGCAGGCCGTGCTGACCTGGACCCCGATCGCGGTCTTCCTGGGCATCGCGATCTGGCTCGTGGTCGCGGGCGTGCCCGCGCAGGTGATGGACGTGCCGGTCCGGGCGCCGGGGTCGGGATCCGGTCCCGCGTTCTCCGGCCTCGCGGCCGCGTTCTGCGCGGTGTTCTTCACCTTCTCGGGCTGGAACGTGCTGACCTACGTCGGCGGCGAGGTCAAGGCGCCCGGCCGGACCATCCCGGTCGCGATCCTGACCGCCGTGGTGCTCGCGTCTGCCGCGTACCTCGTGCTGAACGCGGCGTTCCTGCTAGCGATCCCGCTGGCGACGCTCCCGGGCGTGCCGAACGCCGGCGTGGCGACCGCGGACCGGCTCTTCGGGACGGTGGGCGCGGACGCGTTCGCGGCCTTCATGGCCATGTCCATCCTGGCCGGCCTGAACTCGACGGTGATGGCCGGGTCGCGGATCTCGCTCGCGATCGCCGGGGACGGGTACCTGTGGCGCCGCATGGCCGACATCGACGAGCGTCGGGGGACGCCGGCCGTGGCGCTCGCGGTCCAGGCGGTCATCGCGTCGGCGATGGTCCTGACCGGGAGCTTCAGCCTGCTGGTCACCGCGACCGGCGGCGTCATCATGCTGCTGTCCTGCGTCACGATCGCGTCCATCTTCGTGTTCCGCGCCCGGATGAAGCTCGTGCCGCCCACGCCGATGTTCGGGTACCCGTGGACCGCGGCGGCCTTCCTGGCGATCGGGGCGATCGTGATCGTGCTCGGCTTCGTGTCTGGGGGGATCTGGCCGGTCGTCGGTCTCGCGGCGGTCGCGCTGCTGGTCGGGGTTCCTGCCGTTGCGGCCCGCATGTCCACGCGGAGGGGGGCTTGCTGACCCTCCTTGCGGTCGCCCTCGTGGCCGGCGAGCCCGACGCGCAACCGCCGGTTCAGCCCTGCGAGCCCGACCCCCCCGGCATGTCGTGCGTCCCGGGCGGCCCGTTCGTGCGCGGCGCCGACCACGGCCCCGAGGACGCCCGGCCCGCGTCCCGCGTGTTCGTCTCCACGTTCTACATGGACAGGGACGAGGTCACGCACGCCGAGTACCAGGCGTGCGTGAAGGCGAGGAAGTGTCCTCCCGCCGGGCCGAAGTACGTGGACTACGACCGCCCGCGCCAGCCGGTCACCGGGGTCTCGTGGCACGACGCGGTGGCGTACTGCCGCGCGACGGGCAGGCGCCTGCCGACCGAGGCGGAGTGGGAGAAGGCCGCGCGCGGACCGGACGGGCGCCTCTACCCCTGGGGCGACGAGCCGGTCACGTGCAAGCGCGCCGTGATCATGGACGAAACCGGCCGCTCGTGCGGCGTGAGGAAGTCGAAGGGCGGCCACCCCGAGAAGGGGCGAACCCTCGAGGTCGGGTCGCGCCCGCCCGGCATCTTCGGCCTGTACGACATGATCGGGAACTCGTGGGAGTGGGTCGCGGACTGGCACTCCCGCTCCTGGACCGCGTGCGGGGACGCGTGCGCCGGGCCCGACCCGAAAGGGCCGTGCGGCGGTCGCGACCCGTGCCCGGGCCACCGGCAGCGCGTGGTGCGCGGCGGGTCGTGGTACTGGCCCGCGTCGCACGCGACCGGCGTGTTCCGCCGCCCGCACTTCCCGTCGAACGAGCCGTTCCACCACTTCGGCTTCCGCTGCGCCGCGAGCGTCGAGGAGGCGCGCGCGATCCGGGGAAACCGTTGAGCGCCGCGCGGCGACGGGCCCGAGGGGGACAACCTCGGCGCGGGGCATCCGCGGGGTGACTCGTAGCGGCGGTGCGCTGTCGGTGTCGGCTGGCCGTCCGCCCGCGGATGCGCCCGCTCGCGCGCGGCAACGAGCCCACGGAGCCCCCGGCCGCGATGCGCCCGCTTCCGCCCCGCGGCGCGTGAGGCACTACGGGTCCGGCGGGGATCCGGACGAGCACCCCGACTCCGGTTCACCGCAGCACCAAATCCACGCGGCAGCGCGCAGGCCGATGAACAGCTCCCGGTACTCCTCCTCGGTGAGCCTCGCCCCGCGTCGCACCGGCCTGCCTCCCCAGTCCTCGCGTCGAGCTCCGTCTTCGGCCCGAGCCACGTCTCGAAGAACGGATTCGGGCAACGACGCCGGGCTCCGATTCGGACGCGGGGTCCGGTGCCCCCGCGTTGTGCAATCAGTTATTGGCTTGCACAACGTTCCGCCTCCGTGGTACCGTCCGCCTGTCTTGTTGGAGGAGAGGCCCGATGGCCTTCGTCCGTCGCCACGGCAACCAGCTCGCGATCGTTCACGGGATCCGGGACCCCGAGACCGGGAAGGTCGGGCAACACGCGCTGTTCAACTTCTACACGCGCAAGGAGGCCACCGAAGCGCTGAGCGAACAGGGCGGCACGCTGCTGCGCGCGCTCGTGCAGAACCGCTACGCCGGCGTGCGCCTCGACTGGCCGGGGATCTTCGAGGCACTCCGCGCGGACCTGGACTTCCTGCCTGACAAGGCTCCCGGCGCCGCGTCGCACGGCCATGGGCGCTTCCATCGGGACATGCTGGCCTTCGCGCGCCAGGTCGTCCTGACCTCCCCGGCCGACCTGTCGTCGGCGGGCGAGATCATCGAGGCCCACCGCCTCGAGCTGGGGTTCCTGATGGACCTCGTGGGCCGGCGGCTCGAGGCGGCCGGCCGGAGGCAGGAGTCCGATCTGCCCGACCCCTTCGGGTGGCGGTACCGCCTGCACCCGAGCGAGGTCCCCCCGGACGTCGAGGAGTTCGCGGAGGGCCTGTACGAGGAGGGTGAGGACCGGGAGGCCATCGCCGCGTTCACGCTCCTGACCGAGGCCTTCGACAACTACGCCGAGGGCCACAACTACCTCGGGCTGATCGCGCTGCGGGCCGGGCGGCTGGACGATGCCGTCGCGGCGTTCACGAAGACGACCGAGGTCGGGCGGCGGCTGTTCCCGAAGCGCATCCGGAAAGACCAGTGGTGGAGCGACCTCGACACCCGTCCGTACATCCGCGGCCTCTGCAACCTCGCGATCGCGTTGAACCGCGCCGGGCGCTTCGACGACGCGATGGACGTCACGCTCCGCCTGGAGCGCGAGTGCGGCATGGTCGAGAGGGCCGTCGCGCTTCGCGGGCCGATCTACCTCAATCAGAGGCGGCCTGGACTGGCCTCGGAGAGCGGCCGGCGACTCGAGCGCGTCTTCCCGTCGGAGGGGCTGGTCGTGGCGTTCGGCGAGTACCAGATGGGTCATCGGGAGAAGGCGCTCCGCGCCCTCTTCCACGCCGCGATGAGCTTCCCGTTCAGCGCGAGGCTCGTGACGGGCACCAAGTGCCCGCGGCCGAAGGACTGGCTGGAGGCCCGGGACTACAACGGCGGCGTGGACCTGCTGCGGGACCTGGATCACTACCTGCGATCGCGCGGTCGCAAGGCCCGGACGTTCCTTCGCCGGATCATGGGGACGCCCGAGATGGCCTCGTTCCTCGACGAACTCCTCGACGCCAGGAGGAAGCAGGAGGCGGAACGGTCCACCGGGGGGCGCGCGGGCTTCGACCGCGAGCACGAGATGAAGTCCGACGCCTTCGCGGACCACAACAGCGCGTGGCTCGCCGACCTCATGAGGTCGTCCGAGTGGTGGTGGAAGTAGCCCCCGACGGGGGTGGGCTCAAGGGGATCCTGCCCCCCGCGTACAACACGGTTCCGCAGGCAGGCGACTGCCCTCCGCCAGAACCGGCTTCGCCGCGCGGGACATCCGCTTGACGGCGCCCTCGCGCCTGGACGCGGCGCTCCGCGACCCTGCGGACTACTGCTCCTGCGGGAAGGCGTGGACCCCCTGGCACGACCGGAGATGCCCGACCGGGTTCATCTGCCAGTGCTGCTCCGGCGGGCCCGCCACCTGTTGGTGCGTGCCCGAAGGCGAGCCCCAGTGGATCGTCTGCTGTTCCTCCGGGCCGGAGTGCGACGGCCGTTGACAGGGTCAGCGAGAATGAGGCGCCAAGGCGAGCGGAGACGGATCGGGATGCCGGCCGTCCCCCTTGCGTCCGCAGGCCGCAAGGGGGGCCCAGAAGGCCGGTGCCCGAGACGCCCCGCGTAGCCGGCGATCGATATTCTCGCTGACCCTGTGAGCCTGCGGGACGGGCGACAGGCGCGAGCCGGGGAGCCGCCGGGGAGCCGCCGGGGAGCCCGAAGCGCCATTGACACGACCCCTGCGTTTCCGCTACCTTCCGCGCGACTTCGGCGGGAACTGACCGGAGCGTGGACCGCAAGGAAACCATCGTCCTGGGCGCGGGGCTGTCGGGCCTCTCGACCGTGATCCACGTGGGGGGGGACTGGCTGGTCCTGGAGCGCGAGGGGCGCCCGGGCGGCCTCACCCGCACCGAGGACATCGACGGCTTCCTGTTCGACTGCACCGGGCACTGGCTGCACCTGCGCGACGAGCGCGTGAAGCGCATGGCCGCGGAGCTGCTGCCGGACGGGCTCTCGACCGTGGTGCGGCGCGCGGCGATCTACACGAACCGGTCGTTCACGCGCTACCCGTTCCAGGCGAACCTCTGCGGCCTGCCGTCCCAGATCCTGCGCGAGTGCCTCCAGGGCGCGGTCGAGGCTGCGGTCCGGCGCGCGGGCAGGGGCGGCGCGAAGCCTAGGAACTTCCTGGAATACGCGAACTTCCACTTCGGCGAGGGCATCGCGCGCCACTTCATCGTCCCCTACAACACCAAGCTGTGGGGGGTGTCGCCCGACCAGGTGACCGCGGAGTGGACGCAGCGGTTCGTCCCGGTCCCGGACGTCGCGCAGATCGTGGACGGCGCGCTCGGGTTCTCGCGCGAGGCCATGGGCTACAACGCGACGTTCCTCTACCCGACGCGCGGCGGGATCGAGACGCTGCCGCGCGCCATGTTCGCGCGCCTGCCCGCGGACCGCTTCCTGTTCAGCACGCGCCCGCGCCGCATCCGCGCGGCCGAGCGGTGGGTCGAGTTCGGGACCGAGCGTGTCCGGTTCGACCGCCTGGTGTCCAGCGTGCCCCTGCCCGAACTGGTCGATCTGACCGAGGACGCCCCCCCCGCCCTGCGCCGGGCCGCGCGGCGCCTGCGGTGCTCGGTCCTGCGCTACGTGAACGTCGGGCTGTCGGTCGAGCGCCCGCTCGACGGCGAGCACTGGCTCTACCTTCCGGAGGCGCGCTTCCCGTTCTACCGCGTCGGGTCCGCGTCGAACGCGCTGCCCGGGCTCGCCCCGACCGGCGCGTCGTCCCTGTACGTGGAGCTGGCGAACGACCAGGCCGTGCCGGACGGCGACGTCGTGCGCGCGCTGGCCGAGTTCCTGAAGGAGATCGGCACGATCCAGCGCGACTCCCAGCTCCTGTTCGCCGCGTTCCGCGAGCACCCCTACGGCTACGTCATCTTCGACCGCCACTGCGCGAGGGCGCGCGCGTCCATCCTCGACTGGTTCGAGGCGCGCGGCATCGACTCGATCGGGCGCTACGGCGGCTGGACCTACAACTCCATGGAGGACGCGATCCTGGACGGGATCCGCGTCGCCGATCGCGCGAGGAAGGGCTGATGGGGAACGAGACCGAGGTCCGGGACGTCCGGGGGCCGTTCAACCTGAGCGTGGTCATCCCGGTCTACAACGAGGAGGGGCTCCTCGCGACCGCGGTGACCGACCTGCTCGCGAACCTCGCCGAGATCGCGATCGTGTCCGAGGTGATCATCACCGAGAACGGCTCGAAGGACCGCACGCTCGAGATCGCGCGCGATCTGGCCGCCAAGCACCGCAACGTCCGCGTGCTCCACTCGGACGAGCCGAACTACGGCAAGGCGCTGCGCCGCGGCATCGAGGAGGCGGCCGGCGCGATCGTGATCTGCGAGGAGATCGACATCTGCGACGCGGACTTCCACCGCCGCGCGCTCGACCTCCTGACCACGCGCAAGGCACAGATGGTGGTCGGGAGCAAGCGCCACCCCGCGGCCCGCGACGCCCGCCCCGCGCTCCGCCGGTTCGCGACCTGGGTCATGAACAAGCTCCTCCGGATCGCGACCGGGTTCCGCGGCACGGACACGCACGGCCTGAAGGCGTTCGACCGCGCGGCGCTGCTGCCGGTCGTGCGCTCGTGCATCGTGGAGAAGGACCTGTTCGCGAGCGAACTGGTCATCCGCGCGGAGCGGACGGGCATCGACGTGGTCGAGGTGCCGATCCGGATCGTCGAGAAGCGTCCCCCCTCGATCAACCTGTTCAAGCGCGTGCCGAACGTGCTCCGCAACCTCTGGCGGCTCTTCCTGATCATCCGCCTCGGCCGGAAGGCGTGACGTGGACGCCGCCCCGACCGCAGCGGGCGTGGTCGCCCCCAGCACGCTCTGCGTCGGCATCGACCTCGACGACCTCCGCTGCTACCGCGGCATCCACGCGCTCCCGCCGGGGCCCGACACCCCGCTCGTGTTCGACGCGGCCGTGCCGCGCTTCCTGGACCTGTGCGACCGCGTGCGCGTCCGCGCGACGCTGTTCGCGATCGCCGAGGACCTGAAGTGGCCGGCCGCCGGTGCCGCCATGCGCGCCGCCGCGACCGCGGGTCACGAGGTCGCGAGCCACAGCCTCGCCCACCGCTACGACCTGTCGCTGCTGCCGCCCGGCGCGATCGAGGCCGACGTCGCCTCCGCGCGCACGGCCCTGTCCGACGCGGCCGGACGCGAGGTCGTCGGGTTCCGCGGCCCCGGGTACAACCTGTCGGGCGACCTCCTCCGCGTGCTCGCGCGGACCGGCCACCGGTACGACTCGTCCGTGCTGGCTTCCCCCCCGTACTGGATGGCGCGCGCCGCGATCATCGCGTCCATCCGGCTGCGGGGCCGGAGGAGCGCCAGCATCGTCGGCCGCGGCCGGGACTTCTTCCGGGGCCGCGCGCCGTTCCGCTGGGGCCCGGGCGACGGCGGCCTCCCCGAGTTCCCGATCACCGCCTGCGGCCCGATCCGGATCCCGCTGATCGGCACGACCCTGTGCCGCCCCGGGCTCGCCGCGCGCCTCGTCCGCGGCGCGGCCGGGCGCCCGTTCGTGAACGTCGAGTTCCACGCGATCGACTTCCTCGGGATCGCGGAGGACGGGATCGAGCCGGCGCTCGCGGTCGAGCCCGCGCTGAAGGTCCCGCTCGCCGACCGCCTCGCCTCGTTCGAGTCCGCCCTGCGCGCGCTCGCGTCCGGCCGCGCGAACTCGACGCTGGCGGATCTTGTGCGTCGCTGAGCCTCGACGCGCCCACCGAAACCTGATACCGATCGGGCGGGATTCGACGACCTGGAGGACGGCATGGGCGACTGCATCTTCTGCCGGATCGTGCGGGGGGAGATCCCCTCGGCGCGCGTCTACGAGGACGACCTGTTCGTCGCGTTCCTGGACATACGCCCGGTGAACCGCGGCCACGTGCTGATCGTCCCGCGGGTCCACGCGGAACGCGTGACGGACCTTCCGGAGGACGTGCTGGCGCGGGAATTGCCGCTCGCGGCGCGCATCGCGCGGGCGGTCGTGGCCGCGACCGGGTGCCCGGACTTCAACCTCTTCAACACGAACGGCGCGCCGTCCGGGCAGGAGGTCTTCCACCACCACCTGCACGTGATCCCGCGGCGGGTCGGGGACGGGCTGAGGATGTCGATCGCGCCGGAGTCGTACGGCGAGGGCGAGGCGGCGGCGCTGGCGGGGGGGATCAGGAAGGGGTTGTAGCCGCTGGGAAAGGGGCGGGGACGGGCGGCTTCAGTCCGCGCGTCGGAGGAACGACATGTCGGTTCGGGACGGCGGGATCGGCGATTTCGAGCTGCTCCACGCGATGCACGGCGCGATGCGGCACCTGACGCCCGGGAGCAGCGGCGGCTCGCACACCGAGGTCTTCGCGTTCGAGTCGGACCGGCTCTCGGCCGCCATGGCGGACCTGGCGGCCCGTCACGGGGGCTCGCCGGAGCGCGCGGCCGAGGCGGGCCGGCGCATCGGCCGCAGGTTCCTGGTCAAGGTCGGCAACATCACGAAGTACGTGGTCAAGCTCAAGGGGGGGCGGGAGACCGTCTTCCCGCGCCACGTGGTGTCGGAGGCGTTCGGGCCGGTCGGATACAACATGGCGCCGACCCTCGACAAGGTGAGCCTCGACACGCGGGAGGCGGTGCGGGAGATCCCGTACTTCGGCTGGGGCGCGCCCGAGGACCAGTTCGCCCCGGACGTCCTCGGCGAGGCCGCGGCCGCGGTCACCGGCCGGAACTTCCGCGAGCGCCTTCGCGACGGGGTGTTCCTGGTGATCCCGGGCGTGGACGGCCGCGAGCGGCGGACCGCCTGGGACGTGCTCGCGGCCGACCCGTACTTCGACGCGCGGATCGCCGACTTCGACGGGCTCCGGCGCTTCCAGGAACGCGTACGCGAGCGGCCCGTAGACGCCATGCTGAAGGACCGCCTGCGCGCGTTCTTCGACGCTCCGATGACGGTCGGCGTGCGCGACGTGCTGCGGTACGCCGAGGGCTCGCGCCACCCGGCGCTCGGCTGGAGCCGCGCCGAGGGCGTGATCCGCCGCTGCTTCGACGAACACGGCGCCGAGAACTTCCTGCCCCCCGAGATCAACTACTACGCGCGGTCGATCGCGTTCGCGCCCGACCGGGCCGCGGCCATCGACGCGTCGAACCGGGAGGCCGCGGAGGCGTTCGCGCGCAGCCTCGTGGAGCGCCTCCCGTTCGCGTGGACCGCCGCGCTGTCCGACCGGGAGCTGACCGCGATCGCGCACGGGATCCTTGACCTGCACTTCGACTACCCGCTGTTCGAGGTCGAGCCGTACTCCGGGGTCGTCAGCACCGCGACCGCGCGCTTCCTGCTGCGTGCCGCGGTGGCCGCCACGATCCACCTCGCGGGCGCACGGGTCCCGGAGCGCCGCAACCCGCTGACCCCGGCGCTCGCGGCGCGGGTCCGGCCGGTCGGGGCGTTCGTGGAGCGGCTCGGCGGCGACGACCGCGCCTCGTTCTGCAACACGGTCAACGAGATGCTGTGGGCCGTGGCCGCCCGCGGCGGGATCCCGGCGGCGGACGGCCGCCTGCTCCAGTACCGGCGCGTGGACCGGACGTTCTACAGCTTCCAGGAGCGGGCGCAGTGGGGCGTGGAATCCCGGGGCACCGTCGAGGACCTGATGACGCTCGAGGACCTGTGCGGGCCGGCCGGACGCGACCTCCTGTCGAGGCGTCCCGCGCTCGCGCGCAAGCTGGTCGTGTTCTTCACGCTGGTCTACCGCTACTTCCTGGACTCGGGCCACGTGCCCGACCTGCGGCCCGACGACGCGGGCCGGGACCTGCTGCTCAAGGGCATATGGGGGTACTCGACCAAGAACGTGCTGGTGGTCGCGGGGCGGCGGCGCGACGGCCGGCCGATCGACGTGATCCGCTTCGTCGACAACAAGGATCAGTTCAAGCAGTACAAGCGCGAGGAGGACCGCGAGCGCCCCATGGGGCTCGCGAAGTACGGGCTGCGCCTGGTCCACCCCCTGGTCCAGCCCGCGATGGAGCGGTCGATCGGCATGTACGCCGCGATCGCCGCGGCCTCCGACGGCGTCGAGGAGGCGGCGGTGGACCTGCCGCGCCGCCTCGCCCGCGTCACGAACCAGGTCGCCCGCTCCGGCGTGGACGGTGCCATGACGCACGTCTCCGCGTTCCTCCACGACCTGATCGACGACTCCACCGACGGGATCGAGCGGGTGCTCCGGAAGCTGTAGCCAAGACCGCCTCCGCGCATCGTCAGGAGTTCCCCGCGCTGCCGCCCGGCCCGCACGGCAGGCGGTCCCGAACGACACCCGTCGAGATCCGTACCCCACGCCCCGTACCCCGGCAGGCCCCAGGGGCATCGATCGGAGGGGGGCGCGGCTCGCCCCCCTGCCCGCCGCCCCGCGTTGCGGGGCGCGGGCCACCCCCCTTGCGCGGCCGCCTTGCGGCCGCCGAGCGGGCCGCGCCTCAGCGCGGACCGCTCGTCAGGAGTTCCCCGCGCTGCCGCCCGGCCCGCGCTGCCGCCCGGCCCGCACGGCAGGCGGTCCCGAACGACACCCGTCGAGATCCGTACCCCACGCCCCGTACCCCGGCAGGCCCCAGGGGCATCGATCGGAGGGGGGCGCGGCTCGCCCCCCT
>VGRB01000080.1 GCA_016875475.1 Deltaproteobacteria bacterium | reverse complement strand
CCCCCCCGGCCAGTCCCTGCCCCTCCAGGGCCATCGAGTTCCCGGCCGTCAGGCACTGCGCGACCGGGGTCAGGACGTCTGCGCCCTCGTGCGTGTGCGCGACGGCCGCGTAGGACCCGTCGTGCGCGTGGGAGATCGCCGCGTACGACGCGTCGTGCCTGTGGCCCGCCGCGGAGTAGGCCGCGTCGTGGTTGTGGGCGAGCGGCGCATAGACCGAGTCGAGCGTGGCCCGCAGCTCCGACGCCGTGTCGTAGCACGCGAGCTTGGCCCATCCCTGGATGGCGACCTGGTCCACCGAGAACACGTTGCCGTCGAGCGACAGGGCCGCGCCCGGCTCGTAGGTCGGCGGCTCGAAGTCCAGGGCCTCGGCGCCGATGCACCCGGTGCACGACAGGCCCTCGGCCGTGGTCGCGACCAGCGCGCGGTCCGCCTCGAACGCGTACGCGACCGTCAGCAGGCGGCGGCGCGGAAGCTCCGGGTTGCCGTCGACCCTGACCCCGAGCCAGAGCTCCCCCCCCCGGAACAGGTCCGGCGGGAACGCCACGGTTCCTCCGAGGACCGCCGAGTAGAAGCCGCCCTTCACCGCGACCGGCTGCACGGTCTCGGTCCACAGCGGCGAGGCGCCGGTCTGGCCCGCGTACAGCGAGAACGTCAGCGCGTGCTCCCCGTCCGCGACCGGAGTGCCCGCGGTCGTCCGCAGCACCCCCTGGTTGTTGATCAGGGGGGGGACCTTGGCTTCGGCGGTCGCTGCCTGGGCCAGCACCACGATCGCTACCACGACACTCCACCTCATCGCTCCCTCCGTTTCGCGGCCGGGCCGACAGCCCCACCGGCGGGGGAACCGGCGGGGGAACAGGGTCTCCCGGAATGGTTTGTTCGACGGGGCTGCGCCATGACCGATCCCCATGCCCTACTCCCCCCCCAACAGGCAGAGGATCCCCATGCACACCCCCGGCCCTTCTCCGCTCGACGGCATCCGACCGGACACGGCGCCGGCCCCGAACCCGGCCTGGTAGATCGCGTCGCCGACCCCGCCCTCGATCGAGCACGACGCGAGCTCCCACGCGACCTCGGCCGCGCCGCACACCTCGTCCGTGACACCGTCGCAGTCGTCGTCCTTCCCGTTGCAGACCTCGGCCGCGCCCGGGTACACGGTCGCGTCGAGCGGCTCGCAGTCGTCCGGGTCGGCCACCCCGTCGCCGTCCGTGTCGGTGTCCATGCAATCCGGCGTGCCGTCGCCGTCCAGGTCCGGGAACCCCTCGTCGGCCGCGCCCGAGCAGTTGTCGTCCACCCCGTTGCACACCTCGACCGCCATGTGCGACACGTCCGGGTCGAGCGGCGCGCAGTCCGAGACGTCCGGATCGCCGTCCTTGTCCGTGTCCTGCTCCGCGCAGTCCGCGATCCCGTTGGCGTTCTCGTCCGGGAAGCCTTCGTCCGTGTCGCCGTCGCAGTCGTCGTCGATCGCGTTGCAGACCTCGGCCCGCGACGGGTTCGCGAGCGGCAGGTCGTCCGCGCAATCCCCCCCGACGGTCGCCGTGTAGGGGGCCGACGGCTCGCACAGGCAGAGCGTCAGGGTCGCGACGCCGAACCCGTCGCCGTCGGAATCCTTCATGTAGTCGTCGCACCCGATCGCGCCGGGCTCGTCCGTCTCGCCGTCGCAGTCGTCGTCGATCTCGTTGCAGACCTCCTGGCTCGCGTACGTGCCCTGGCAGAGCTCCTTGCCCCCCACGCAGAGGCTGGTGCCCTGGCAGGTCCCGTAGGCGTTCGACAGGTCGCAGGCGTGCGCCTCCGCGTCCTCGTCGGTCAGGCCGTCGCAGTCGTCGTCCGCGCCGTTGCACGACTCGAGCGCCGGGAACGGCGCCGGGCACGGCTCGTCGCAGGTGCGGTTCGCGGAGCAGGTCCCGACGTCGCTCCGCCGCTCGCACACGGTCACGTAGCCCTTCTCGGCGAACCGTTCCGTGCACGGGCATTCCGCGCCGGACGCGGGCACGCACTGGTCCACCGGCCCGTCCTTCGTGTCGGTCGGCCTGCACTCGAACCCATCCGGACAGACGGCGCCGTCCGCGCACGAGGTCCCGCAGAACCAGCCCTGCGGCCCGTGCTCGATGCACACGTTGCGCCCGCCGCCCGGCGCCTCGCAGTCCGCGTCGATCCGGCACGGCTGGCAGAGCCGCCACGGCGCCGAGCAGACAAAGACGATGTCCGACGACTGGACGTGGGGCAGGCAGCTCCACCCCGGCGGGCACGACTCCTCGGACGAGCACGCGGCAGTGCAGGCGCGCCCCTCCATCGTGTCGGTGCAGTAGCCCGACAAGCAATCGCTGTTCTCCTTGCACTCGCACCCGACGCTGCCCGGGCAGACCGGCCCGCCGGCCTCGTCGCCGCCCTGGTCGCCCGGCCCCGGGTCGCCCGCGCCGTCCGGGCCGCCGTCGCCGCCCGGGTCGTCGCCGTCCGGACCGGCCTCGCCCGGGTCGTGCCCGGCCGCGTCCGCATCCGCCGCGCCCTCGTCCGGGAGGGGTCCGAGGTCGCCTCCCTCCTGCGGCAGGTCCCTGCCGCCGGGGTCGGCCGGGGCGGACGATACGCCCCCGCCCCCGCAGCCCGCCGCGACCGCGCACGCGAGCGCCAGCGCCGCCGCGACCGAGATCCGTGGGCTCCCCGCCCGCATCTCCATCCTCCGACCCGCAAACGAGGCGAGCGTACCGGACCCCCTCGCAGGCGTCAATTGAGCATTCCGCGCCGTCGCCCGGCCGCCTAGCGGGCGCCGAGCGCGCCGCGCCTCGGCGCGGCGCGCTCCCCCGCGCTGTCGCCCGGCCCGCGCGCCAGGCGGTCCCGAACCACACCCGTCGAGACGCGTACCCCGCCTTCCCGACCCGCCAGACCACAGGCGCATCGATCGGAGGGGGGCGCGGCTCGCCCCCCTGCCCGCCGCCCCGCCATGCGGGGCGCGGGCCACCCCCCTTGCGCGCCCGCCTTGCGGGCGCCGAGCGCGCCGCGCCTCGGCGCGGCGCGCGGTCCCGAACGACACCCGTGGAGACGCGTACCCCGCCTTCCCGACCCGGCAGGCCCCAGGCGCATCGATCGGAGGGGGGCGCGGCTCGCCCCCCTGCCCGCGGCCCCGCGTTGCGGGGCGCGGGCCACCCCCCTTGCGCGCCCGCCTTGCGGGCGCCGAGCGCGCCGCGCCTCGGCGCGGCGCGCTCGAATTGACCCCGCCGCGGCGATCCACCATCATCGAGCCATGAGCGACGACGATCGGCCCCCCGCTCCGCCGCGCGGCACGGTCCTGGTCCGGTCGGGGTACGCCAGCCTCTTCGAGCACATGGGCGACGTCTACGCGTACCACGACCTGTTCGGGTACGTGCTCCGGATGAGCGCGGACGTGGCCGCCCTGATCGAGGCGTTCGCAACCCCCCGCGTCGTGGACGAGGTCCTCTCCGACGCCGCGATCGTCGCGGACCGCGACCTGGCGGGCGAGTTCGTGTCGGTGCTGGTCGCGCACTCGTGCCTGGTGCCGGTCGCGACCGACGAGCGGGACCAGGTGTGGGACACATGGCCGTTCCGCGGCCCGTGGGTGCTCGTGCACCGCCCCGCCCCGGACCGCGCGAGCCTGCTGACCGCGCGGCTCGACGCGGTGTCCGAGGAGACGCTCGCCGGATGGACGCTCGCATTCTGGGACGCGGCCGACGGCGAGCGGACCGTCCGCGAGGTTCGCGACGCGATCGCGGAGGGGCTGTCGCCCGAGCTCCGCCCCGACGACGACGAGGTGCTCGCCACGATCGCCCGGTGGGTGCACCACGATCGCCAGTACCTGCGCCTGAGCCACCATCCCGGACGCACGTACCGGGCGCCCGCCTTCCCGGCACCGCCCTACCTTCGATCGACCATGCCGTACCCCGAGCGCCCCCCCGGCGCGCCCGCGGAGCCCCCGCTGTCGGCGCGGCGCGTCGTGTCCGCCGCCTCGCACTACGCGGGGGACCGCCGCCGCCCCATGGACCGGTTCGACGTGGACGAGACCACCCTGTCGCACCTGTTCCGCGACCCCCACCCCGCGCTCGGCGGCCGGACCTACGGCGAGGCCCTGCTGGACGTGCTCGCGGCCGCGGGCGCGATCGGCCCGGCGGGCGGGCGCGTCCTGGAGGTGGGTGGGGGTACGGGCGCGCTCGCGGCCGGCGTGATCCGCGCCTTCGCGGCCCGCTGGCCGGACGGCGTCCCGCGCCTGTCGTGGACGATCATCGACCTGTCGCCGGCGCTGCGGGAGTTCCAGGCGGCCGCGCTGGCGGACCTGCCGGTGCGCGTGCGGTTCGTGGAGGGCGACGCGGAGGTCGCGAATCCCGGCGAGGCGGACCACGGCGGGGCGCGGTTCGACCTGCTGCTGTGCAACGAGGTGATCGGCGACCTCTCCGCGCTGCTGCTGACGCGCGACGAGGCGGCGGACGTGCTCGCGGGGCGCGCGGTCGAGGGGGTGCCCGCGGCGGACGCGGACGTGCTGCGGCGCCACCCCGCCCTGCTCGCTCCGGAGGACCTCCCGGACGAGTTCCGGCTGAACGTCGGCGCGTTCCGCCTGGTCGAGATCGCGGCCCGCCGGCTCGCACCGGGCGGTACGGCGTGGATCTCGGAATTCGGCGACGAGCACCGCTTCCCCGTCCTCTCCGACCACCTGGACCACCCGGAGTTCTCCATCCACTTCGGGCATTTGCGCCGTGTCGCGGCCGACGAGGGATTCGAGGTCCGATACGGCGAGGTGCCTGACCTGCTGGGGCTCCGGCCCGGGGTGGAGGTGCTCGCGACGACGCGCGGCCAGTTCCAGGCCCTGCGCGCGCTGGCCGCCCGCGCGGGCGCGAAGGTCGAGAAGGTCGCGCACACGCGCGAGACGCTGGCCGCCGCGCTCGGCGACCGCCTTCCGCTCGCCGCGCTGGAGGGCCTGCGCTGGGACCGCGCGGGACACCGGGTGATGGGCCTGTCGCCCGGGGACTTCAAGGCGCTGCTGCTCCGGAAGCCGCGAGCGGCCCCGGGGGCGGCGGTCACGGGCCGAAGGCCGATCGTCAAAGGCGCAGGGTCAGCCGGTACGCCGAGCAGGCGCCGTCCGCGGCGAGGGAGGTCACGCCCACGAACAGGTCCCCCGATCCGTCCATGCCGGGGCAGCCCGGGTCGATGCTGACCACGAGGGGCCCGCCCTCCGAGTCGCACCGGTAGCCCTTCACGACCGCGCCGGCGCCCGCGACCGCGGTCAGGTCCACGTCCGCGGCGGCGGTGCACGTCGCGTCCTCGTGCGGCGCCGGCAGGCCCGAGACGCCCCCGCAGACGTACGCGACCTCCAGCCTGTACGGCACCGGCAGCACGGGCTCCACGCGGACGTACGGGTCCAGGAACGCGAACGCGACGTCCAGCGCGTGCAGGCGATACCAGTCCGCGTCGCCCGCCCGGAGGCTCCCGTCGGTCTCGCGCAGCGACGTGTCGTCGTGGTCGTCCGCCTCCCCGAGGTCGAACGCGGCCCCCGGCGACCCGTTCGGCTCGGCCGGGTCCCAGTCCGAGCAGCCGCAGGCCCCTGCCGGGCCGCACAGGTCGCCCGGCTTGCACGTCCCGCATTCCAGTTCGAACCCGCACCCGTCGTCGAGCGGGCCGCACTCGCGCGAAGCGTCCGCGCAGGTGCCCGGGTCGCAGCCCCCGTGGACCTTCACGGTCCCGACGACCACCCGCGGGGCCGACGGGATGGCGGCCGGGGCGTCCGCGCACCCGCCGGGCGCCGAGGTCGCCGCCGCCTCGACCGCGAACGTCCCCGGCACGGACGGCGCCGTCACGGACGCGACGACCCCCGGCGCGACCGCGTCGGGGCACTTGCCCGGCGCGCCCACCTCGACGCAGGGTCCCGGCTTCCCGTCGATCGCGACAACCACCTGCCGCGCGCAGCCGACGCACGAGTCGGGGTTCCCGACCCGGGCCTCGAACTGGACCTGCACGGGGGCGCCGGGCTTGGACGACGCGACCGCGCCACCCCAGTTCAGGGACGGCTGCGAGACCTCGAACAGCCCCTCCTGGCACGGCCCGGTGCACCTGCCCCACGCGGAGCACGACCCGCCGAAGAGGCACGGCCCGCACGAAAGCGGCCGCCCGCACCCGTCGCCCCAGGTGTCGCACTCCATCCCGATGTCGCCGCACTCCGCGCCCGGGCACTCGTCGCCCGGGCACTGGCCGGGCGCGCACTCGCCGGTCACGGTCAGGACCCCGACGACCGTGCGGCCGTCCGGGTCCGCGTCGAAGGCGTCGTATGCGTCGCCGCAGGTCGCGGCGAGCGCCGCGTAGGCGATCACGTTCCACGTCCCGGGGACCGACGGCGCGGCGAACGTGATCCCCCCCGCGTCGTCGGTGGCCCCCGGGCAGGCGGCAGGCGCGCCCGCGTCGATGCAGCCGACCGCCTCGCCCTCCACCCCGAACAGGACCTGCACCCGGCATCCGGGGCAGCCGGCCGGGGCCGACACCCTGAAGATCGTGAGCAAGGTCACGATCTTCCCCGGCGCGACCTCCTCGCGGTTGTCGATCCCGTCGATGAGCAGGCTCGTGACGTCGAGGCCCGCCCGGTCGCACCCCGGCGGCGGCCCGGCTTCCGGTGCCGGATCGGATGCGGGATCGGGCTGGGGGTCGGGCTCGGGGTCGGGCTGGGAATCGGGCTGGGGGTCGGGGGCGTGGTCGGGGGCGGGATCGGACGGGGGGTCCGCGATGGGGTCCGGCGCGGGCGTGTCCGCGACCGGGCCGTCGTCCGGCGCCGCCACGTCCGCGGGGCCGCCCGGATCGGCGGCGTCGTGCGAGGCCGGAAGGTCCGCCCAGGGGTCGGCCCCTGGGTCGGTCGCGACCGCGGTCCCCCCGCCTCCACCGCACGCGCCGCCTCCCCCCCACGCAACGGCGGCAGCCGGCAGCACGATCGCGATGAGCCGACGCATCACCCCTCCCTCGTCAGCGCGCGGCGCCGAACCGGACGCCGGGCGCCTCCGCATGGCGGCCCGCGTCGTCGAAGAACACCCGGACGCCCCCGGGCGCGGCGCGGCCCGTCACGTCCGCCTCGAACGGCGAGAAGCCGCCCTCGTGGGTCGCGACGAGGAGCGCCGGCAGCCGGCGGCCGAACCCAGCGTATCCACCCGTGCTCACGGTGGAAGTCTCCCGAATCCCCTGAAAGCCCCTCAGGCGATTCGGGAAGTCTAGCACGCCTGCACCTGAGGAATCCCCTCATGATCGGCAGCCGAAGGGAGTCGGGGAGTTGCGTGCGCGGTGGGCGCCGGGCCAGCGGGCCTCACATCTGGCCCGCGGCCCGGCGCGCCCGGTTTGCGGGGATACCTCAGCGCCTGCACGCCTTGCGCGGTCCCGGGCCGCGTGCCAGAATCCGCCCGGCCACTCTCGGGAGCACCTGCCGTGTCCGAAATCCCCAGGCTGAACGGAGTCACCCAGATCACGATGGAGCACTACGAGCGCGACTTCGCGGACCGCCACCTGCTGCACGGGGTGGTTGCGAAGTGGGCGAAGGAGACCCCCCAGGCGACCGCGATCATCAACGCGGACACGAAGGAGGAGGTGACCTGGGAGCGGCTCCACCGCACAGCGACGGCGCTGGCGATGGAGCTGATGCGCATGGGGTTCGGGAAGGGCGACTTCCTGGCCACGTCGCTCCCGCTGCTGACCGAGCACGTGTTCCTGGAGTACGCCTGCTTCCAGATCGGCGTGATCTTCGTGCCGCTGGACCTGCGCCTGAAGGGACCGGAGGTGATCCGGAGCCTCGGCCTGGTCAAGCCCAGGGGGTTCGCGTTCCTCGGGAAGACGCCGCTCGCGGACTTCCGCGACCTCGGCCGCGCGGTCCAGGCTGCGTGCCCCTACGTGCGGCACCTGATCCAGTTCTCGCCCCCGGAGGAGTGCATCGAGGGCGCGGTGTCCGCGATGGTCGTGGCGCAGCGGGCTGCCGCGGGGGCGGCCGAGGCCCTGCGCGACCCGGCGAACGCGCCCATCCTGCGCGAGCACCGCGAGGCGGTCGCCGCGGTGCGCGAGGGGGACGGCGCGCTGGTCATCTTCACGACGGGGTCCACGGGCTACCCGAAGCCCGCGCTGCTGTCGCACCGGAACATCACGGTCCAGAACCTGTGCCTGGGCCGCGGGTTCGACATGGGCGACAACGGCGCGTCGCGCATGCTGGTCAACCTGCCGCCGTCGCACGTGGGCTGCCAGACCGAGCAGCTCATGACCACGTTCTTCCTGGGGGGTACGGCGGTCATCCTGCACATCTTCGACGCGGAGAAGTCGCTGAAGGCGATCCAGGATTACAAGGTCAACGCGTTCGGGCAGATCCCGGCGCTGTTCGCGCTCCAGTGGAGGCTACCGAACTACGGGCAGTTCGACCTGTCCACGCTCCGGTTCGCGCTGTACGGCGGACAGCAGGTGTCGCGCCAGTTCCTGGAGCGGCTCGCCGGGATGGCGCCGGGGTTCGGCACGGGGCTCGGGCTGACCGAGACCGCGGGCTTCTGCACGTACTCCCCGCTCGACGGGACCGTGGACGACATCCTGGCCGGGATCGGGTTCGCGATGCCCGCCTACCCGATCTCGATCCGTCAAGGCATGAAGCCGGACGGGAGCGCGGGCGACGAGGCCGCGGCCGGGCAGGTCGGCAACATCTGCTTCCGCGGGCCGCAGACGTTCCTCGGCTACGTCGGCGACGAGGCGGCCACGCGCGCGACGATTTCGACGGACGGGTGGCTGTACACCGGGGACCTCGGCACGTACGACGAGCGCGGGCTGCACATGGCGGGGCGCGCGAAGCTCGTCATCAAGCCCAAGGGTTACCAGGTGTTCCCCGCGCAGGTCGAGGAGCACTTCTGCGCGCTCGCGGACAAGGTCGCGGGCTGCACATGGCGGGGCGCGCGAAGCTCGTCATCAAGCCCAAGGGTTACCAGGTGTTCCCCGCGCAGGTCGAGGAGCACTTCTGCGCGCTCGCGGACAAGGTCGCGGCCTGCGGCGTGGTCGGGTACGAGCACGAGGTGTTCAGCGAGGGCATCGTCGCGTTCGTGGAGAAGCGGCCCGGCGCCGAGCTGACCGAGGCCGATCTGCGGTCGCACGCGCAGGGGCTCGCGGCGTACATGCGACCGCTCCACTACGTCGTGCTCGAGGCGGGGGCGCTCCCGCTGAACCGCGTCGCCAAGACGGACTACGTCGTGCTGAAGCAGCAGGCCGGCGATGCGGTCAAGGCGCTGCGCGAGGCCGGCGGCTGGGACCGCGGCGAGGTCTGATCGACCCGCCCGCTCGAATCCGAACTGCTCGAAGTGCCTGACATGTCTGTCAAGTCACCCGTCGTAGCCGCGGGGGTTGGCGCTCTGCCAGCGCCACGAATCCGCGCACATCTCGTCGAGCCCGCGCGTCGCGCGCCAGCCCAGCTCGGTCGCCGCGAGCGAGGGGTCGGCCCAGACCTCGGCGGCGTCGCCCGGGCGGCGCGCCACGATCCGGTACGGGACGGGGCGGCCGCAGGCGCGGCCGAACGCGGAGACGACATCGAGCACGCTGCAGCCGCGGCCGGTGCCGAGGTTGACGGTCAGGACGCCGGGCCGCGACGAGAGCCTGGAGAGCGCCGCGAGATGCCCCTTCGCGAGATCGACCACGTGGATGTAGTCGCGCACCCCCGTGCCGTCGCGGGTCGGGTAGTCCCCCCCGAAGACCGGCAGCTCCGGGAGCCGCCCCACCGCGACCTGCGCGACGTAGGGGAACAGGTTGTTCGGGATGCCGAGCGGGTCCTCGCCGATGCGGCCGCTCTCGTGCGCGCCGACCGGGTTGAAGTAGCGGAGCAGCGCGACGCGCCACGCCGGATCGGCCGCGTGGACGTCGCGGAGGATCTCCTCGATCACGAGCTTGGTGCGGCCGTACGGGTTCACGGCGAACAGGGGCGAGTCCTCGCGGACCGGGACGCCGGCCGGGTCGCCGGGAACGGTCGCGGACGAGCTGAACACTAGGGTCCGGCAGCCGTGCGCCGCCATGACCTCGCACAGCACGACCGTGCCCGCGATGTTGTTCCAGTAGTACGCGAGCGGCTTCTGCACGGACTCCCCGACCGCCTTCAGCCCAGCGAAGTGGACGACCGCGTCGAACGCCCGTCCCGCGAACACCGCGTCGAGGGCCGGCCGATCCAGCAGATCGACCTTGTGGAACTCCGGGGCGCGGCCCGCGATCCCGGCGACCCGCCGGACCGCCTCCTCCCGGCTGTTCGAGAGGTTGTCCACGATCACGACGTCGTGTCCCGAGGCCAGCAGCTCGACGCAGGTGTGGGATCCGATGTACCCGGCTCCGCCGGTGACCAGGACGTTCATGAGTCAGCCTCCGTTACGGCCAGGACAGCCCCACCCCGCCGGCTGCCGGGCCGAAGACGCCGCCCTGTTGCACGTCGGTGGGATGCGCCACGTCTTCGCGCGGGCGACGTCTTCTACTCTTGTGAATCGGCCGCCGGCGGGGGAACAGAACAGGGTCTCCCGGAAGGGATTCTGCGTGACAGGTGCGTCTCTCACGGTGACTACCCCCCCCGACGGATCACCACTCCCGCCCGCGGCGAGGGGTGGAAGCCGTCCGGGTCCACCACCACCGAGCCGTTCACGAACACCGTGTGGATCCCGTCCGGGAACCGCCGCGGCGCCTCGGGCGTGGAACGCGACGCGAGCCGGCCGGGGTCGAACAGCACGAGGTCGGCGAACCAGCCCTCTCGCACGCGGCCGCGGTCCCGCAGCCCCGCCTGCTCGGCGGGGAGCGCCGTGCACTTGCGGATCGCCTCGGACATCGACAGGAGCCCGAGGTCGCGCGCGTAGCGGCCCAGGAAGCGCGGGAAGCAGTCGTAGAACAGGTGCGACGGCAGCCCGAACCCGAGCAGGATCGAGTCCGTGGCGATCGACACGTTGGGGTCGGCCAGGACCGGCTCGAGCGACTGCTCCGCGAGCCCGTCGCCCGGGTACGTCGGGGTGATGAACGCGAGGATGCGGCCCTGCTCCTCGACCAGCAGGTCGCACATGAAGTCGAACGGGTCGCGACCCGCCTCGCCCGCGAGGTCAGCGAGGCTCCGGCCGAGCCGGTGCGGGTTCCGCCCCGACCCGAGGCTCATCAGGTGCAGCCCCCCCCAACCCATCACCTTGAACAGGTTCATGGACCAGGAGTCGCCGTCCCGGTGCGGCCACTCCGCGTCGCCGTCCTCGATGCTCCGGCGCACCCTGCGGCGGCCCTCCGGGTCGGCCAGGACCGCGAGCGACGCGCGCACGCCTCCCTGCACGCTCCAGGGGGGGAAGAACGCGAGGAGGTGCGTGAACCCGGCCGACGTGGGCATCGCGTCGAACCCGATCGGCTGGGCCGCGGCCGCCGCGGACCTCAGCGCGTGGTCCAGGTGCGTCGAGAGCATGCCCCCGATGGGCGCGCGGAAGGGCCAGCGGCGATGGAAGGCGCTCGCGGCGCGGAGCGCGGTCGCGGCGAGGCGGTTCAGCGGCCCCGGCAGGTTCGGGATGACGAACAGGTGGCTGGCCTGGACCGGGACCTCGGCCAGCCGACCGATCTCGAGCAGTTCGTCCATGGCGAGCGACAGCGTGTCCGAGTTGTAGCTTCGCAGGTGCGCCGCGACCACGCCGTGGCGGCCGTGGACCACCCGGGCCATCTCCACGATCTCGCCGGTCTCGGACAGCAGGCCCGGGAAGTACTGGAGCCCCGCGGACATGCCGATCGCGCCCGCGTCCAGGGCGTCCGCCAGGGTGCGGCGCATCAGCGCGCGCTCGTCGGAGGTCGGGTGCGCGCGCCCGCCCGCGATGCCCATGCGGATGATGTTGTACGGCGCGAGCATCGCCACGTTCAGCAGGACCCCCTGCGACGAGAGCGTGTCGAGCATCCCGCCGAAGGTCTTCCACCGCACGTTCCCGTCCTGGGGCGCGCCCAGGAAGAAGTCCCAGAACGCGAACAGGTGCTCGCGGTTGGGCCCGTCGGGGACCGGCGCCATGCCCGCGCCGCAGTTCCCCCCCACGAACGTGGTGATGCCCTGGCGGACCAGCGGCTCGAGCAGCGCCGAGTGGTCCGGCCGCACGATCGTCATGTCCGCGTGCGAGTGGACGTCCACGAAGCCGGGGCACAGCGCGAGCCCGTGCGCCGGGACGCGCCGACCCGCTCCGGCGCCGGACAGGTCGCCGATCGCGGCGATGCGCGTGCCCGAGACCCCGACGTCCGCGTGGAACGGGGCCCGGCCGGAGCCGTCATAGACCGCCGCGCCCTCGATCACGACGTCGAGCGCCGGCCGGGTGTCGAGGGCCGGGCGCGCGACCGCCTCGCCCCGCCCGCTCCCACTGCCGCCCTGCGTGCCGCCGCCGCCGCTGCCGCCGCCGCCGCTGCCGCCGCTGCCGCTGCCGCCGCTGTCGCCGCTGCCGCCCACCGTCGCCTCCCGCGCGCCGACCCGAACTATCGCGAGGTCGCGGCGGGGCGTCAAGGACGCCGAGGGGTCACCTGTCCCCCACGCACGCAGAGGGGACCACGGCGGGGACGGTCTTGCCGGACGCGTCGGCATCGACCACGCCGTCCACGAACCAGCACATGCGGAGGAGGTCCTGGTCGTCGAAGCGCGAACCGGACGCCAGCCGCTCCTTGCCGGCGTTGTCCCTGACCGGCGCCTGGAACGGGACCTGCTGCCCCTCGATCCCGGGCTTCGCGAGCTGCGGGATCAACTCCTCGACCTGCACGCGAACGGTGGCCGGAACGAGCTTCTCGTTGATCGCGAGGTAGGCGGGGCTCTGCTGCGGATCCGCCTTGACCTGCTCCCACACGTAGGGGAGCGGGTCCCAGGTCCCGTCGACCATGGCCCGGACCTGGGCCACGACCAGCGGCCCCCAGTTCCAGCCCGCGGACGCGAGGCACGTGTCCGGCGCGAACTGGCACGAGTCCAGGTTGTCGTACCCGATCGACCAGACGGGGTCGCCGGCCTGCGTCTTCAACGTCGTGGACGTCTCGAGCGGGATCGTGGTGTCCGTCATGGCCACGATCACGTCGGCCCCGCGCGTCACGAGGTCCCGCGTGGTCTTCGGCTCCTTCTCCACGTCGAACCAGTTGTGGATCCAGATCACGTCCACCACGGCCGACGCGTTCACCGACCGGACCCCGCGGGTGAACGCGTTGATGTGGCGCACCACCTCCGCGATGGGGACCGGCGCCACGACCCCGATGCGGCCCGTCTTCGTCGCGTGCCCGGCCACCTTGCCGGCGAGCCACTTCACCTGGTACATGCGCCCGAAGTAGCTGCCCATGTTCGGGGACGTGATGAACCCGGAGCAGATCAGGAAGTTCACGTCCGGGTAGTTCGCCGCGCGGTTCTGGACCGCCAGCAGGAAATCGTAGCTGGTCCCGATGATTACGTTGTCGCCGTTCGCGACGAACTCGTCGATCTTCGCCGCCGCGTCCGCCGCCGGCGTGCTCGGCGCGGTCTCGGTGAACGTGCCGGGCATCGCGGCCTCGAGGTACTTGCGGCCGTCGTCGTGCGCCTTGGTCCACCCGTGGTCCCCCACCGGCCCGACGTACAGGTACCCGATCCGCGGCGGCCCCTTCAGCCCGCGACCGCCCTTCGCGTCCCCCCCGGAGTCGGTCGCGGGCGACGACGCGGGCACGCAGACCTTGCCTGCGCACTGCCAGCCCGACATGCAGGGCGCCGTCGCGTCGCACGGATACCCGGTCCAGTCCGCGTCCGGCTTGCACCCGGCGACCGCCGCCCCCACGCGCGCGCAGGCCGTCGCGAGCGCGAACGCCGTCCGGAACGAAACCGCAATGCGCACCGCCATCGCTTCCCACCTTCGACGTTCGGGGCGAAACCCGAATCAGAACCCGGCGCTCACCACGACCCCGCACGCGTCCGCGCCGCACGCGGGGACCACCACCGACCGCGTCTCCCCCGTCCCTGGCGGGCGGTGCGCGACGAACGCGACCACCGACCCCGCGACCGCGGCCGCGCCGACGCCGATCGCTACGTACCCCCACGTGGACAGCGTGTCCGCCGATTCCCACCGGCTCCGGAGGCCCTGCTGGCTCGTCCCGACCGGCGCGCCGGGCCCGGCGGCGCGACCCGCGGCGAGCGACGACTGGACGTCCTCCCGCCTCGCCGTCGCGACCCCGACCAGGGCCCCCCCCGTGGCCAGCCCGGCGACGCCCAGGCCGGCGAGCGACCACCCCAGGGCGGAACGGTACCAGGCGTCCGCCGAGGCCGGCCGCCCCGCCAGGACGACCGACGCGGTCTCGCCGTCACCCACGTCGACCACGTCCACGACCGGCGCGCGCCCGGGGATGCGCGCCTCCACCCTGTGCGACCCGGGCTGGAGCCCCTCCGCCACCGCGGGCGCCGGGCCCACGAACCGCCCGTCCACGAACACCTCGGCGCCCGGGGCGCCGACGCGGACGGCGATCCTGCCGGCAGGCTCGCGCAGGACCATCTCGACCGCAGCCTCGCCGCCGCCCGGCACGATCACCTGCTGCGTGGCCTCGCTGTTCGCGGACACCCGCACCGTGACCCTGTGAGGCCCGGCAGCGACCTCCAGCGGTTCGAGCGGCACGCGCCCGACCGCGGTGCCGTCCACCAGCACCTCGGCCCCCGCCGGGGTCGCCTTCACGGAGAGCCGCCCGACCTTCAGGCGGTCATGGTAGTGCGCGATCTTCTGCTTGAGGCGCGTCGCGAGGTCCGCGCCGGGCCGCTCCGTCAGGGCCCGGTTCGCCACCGCGAGCGCCTCGTTCCAGCGGCGGAGCACCTCCAGGCACCGGGCCTCCGCGAACGAGATCGCGGCCAGCGGCGCCAGGCGATGGGCCGTCCTGTACAACCCGAGCGCGGTCTCGTACTCGCCCGCGTCGAACGCGGCGAGGGCCTCCCGCGCCTTCCGCGCCGCGGCGGCGTCGTCCCGCGCCGCGGCGGGCGCCGGCACCGCGATCGCCAACGGAACCAGGAACGCCGCCAGCGCCGATCGGCCTGCTCGCCTGCCACGCGTCATCGACCACTCCTCAAGGGATCTCGATCTCGATCGGCTTCAGCCGGACCACCTGGCGCGCCTCCGCGTCGCCGACCCGCACCGTGGCGGGGTAGAACCCGGCGGCGCGCACCTTCGCGACGACGGTCGACCCGCTCGGCACGCGCACGTCCATGGGGGTCCGCCCGCTCCGGGCGCCGTCCGCGTCCTCGCACGTCACCGCCGCGCCCGCGGGCACGGACTCCAGGCGGACCACCTTCACCGCGGGGGGGGGCGCTCGCCGCCGCGGCGGCGGCCGGGATCGGCGCAGGCGCGGAAACCGCGGCGGGGGCGGAGTCCCGAGCCGCGGCGGGGGCCGGCTGCGGAGCCACGGCCGATTCGGTCGCTGCCGGGGCCGGGATTGCCGGCTGCGGAGCCTCGACGGGCGACGGAGCGGTCTTCGGCGGCTGCGGCGCGAAGACCCACACCATCGCCGCGAGCACGGCGACCGCGGCCGCGAGCGCCGCCGCCGCGAGCGACAGCCGGCCGGGCAGCGGGCGCCCGGGACGCGCCGCCGCCGCCCCGGGGGACTCCGCGACGACCCGCGCCCCGGAGCCGGACGACGAGGACGACGAGGATGACGACGAGGACGACGAGGATGACGACGACGGCGACGAGTCGGTGCCGGGCTGCGGGGGGAGGTCGCCGGGCCGCACCAGGGTCAGCGACGGCCGCGTGCCGGAATACGACCCTGCCGCGCCGATCGCGACCGCCACCTCCCGGAGCCGCTCGCTCACCAGGGACGCGCGGGCCGGCCGGTCGTCCGGCATCTTCGCGAGCAGCGCGTCCATCAGGTCGTGCAGGGCGCGGGGCACCGGGACGCACTGGACCTCGTCGGGCAGCGGCCGGTGCGGCGTGACGATGTGCGCCACGAGCAGCGCCGCGGTGTTCGGTGCGTCGTAGGGGCAGCCGCCGGTGAGCATCTCGTACAGCAGGATCCCGAACGTGTAGAGGTCCGACCTCGGGTCGGGGGGCTGGCCCTGGGCCTGCTCCGGGGACGAGTACCTCGGCGTCCCGATCAGCATCCCGGCCGCGGTCATGGCCGGGTTGCTCGCGTCGTCCTCGCACCGCGAGATGCCGAAGTCGATGACCTTGACGAAGTCCGGCTTGCGGTGGACCTCGGCCAGGAAGATGTTCGACGGTTTCAGGTCCCTGTGCACGACGCCGGCCGCGTGCGCCTCGTCCAGCGAGTCGCACACCTGCTCGCCGATCCGGAGCGCGCGGCCCAGCGGCAGCGTCCCGACCTGCTTCATCTCGACCCTGAGGTCGTGCCCACGGAGCAGCTCCATCGCCATGTAGAGGTAGCCGTCGGGCGTGGCGCCGAAGTCGTAGACGCGGATCGTGTTCGGGTGCGAAAGGCGGCTGCACGCGCGCGCCTCGCGGAGGAACCGGCGCTCCGCCTCGGCGCGCGTCGCGTCCCGCTGGATCAGCTTGAGCGCAACGTGCTGGTGGGTCACGGCATGGCGCGCGAGCCACACGGTGCCCATGGCGCCCCGCCCTATCAGCCGCTCCACCCGGTAGCGGTCCGCGAACACCTTGCCGACGAGGTCGGGCGCGCCCTCGGCCACGAGCACCCTCGCGTGGAAGCCGTGGAAGCCATCGAGCCGAAACGAGTATGGACTGCCGGCGGGGGTGCGTCAAGCCGTGCCCGCGGACGTCCCCGCTCGGGTCGCC
>VGRB01000079.1 GCA_016875475.1 Deltaproteobacteria bacterium | reverse complement strand
GGGGTCCAATGTAAGGATCGTGCTCGCGCGCGCGGGCTGCATCCGCGCGGACACCACGACCTGGTTGCCCCAGAGGCCCTCGCTCGCCGCGAGCACCTCCAGCGTCGGGTGGCCGGCGCGATCGTCGATCCGCGCGGAGGAGCGCGCCGCGAAGTCGCCGAAGCTCCGGCCGGTGTGGTGCGCGGTCCGGACGACACGGCACTCCCGGCCGCCGTTCTGGAAGAACGCCTCGACCGCGGGCGCGAGGTAGCCTCCGTCCGGCAGGTCGCCGAAGATATCGTGGAACTGCGGGACCGAGTTGATCCTGACCGGGGTGTTCGTGGGACCGCGCTCCGCGAGCCCGACGAAGCCGACCACGCCGGTCCGGCCGATACGGATCGGCGTGAACCGCTTCTCGGTCGCCTCGCGGTAGATCCCGGGCGGGCGGACGTCGGTCAGGGGCGTCCTCATCGAACTCCTTCCGCGGCGGGACGCCGCGGGGCCTGCCGCGCCGGGACGACGCGGCTACTGCCGGGTCTTGTTGATCTCCTTGTTGATCTCGGAGATCTCCTTGACCCAGACCTGCCGCTCCCGGTGCTCCATGTCCAGGATCTCGTCCGGAGACCAGTGGAAATGATACGCGATGTAGGCTACCTCCTGGTACAGCTTGTCCAGGGGGTAGCTTACAATTCCCCCACGTTCAATTCTCCTCCAAGGTCGACCTCGAACCCGTGCTTGCACTCGGGGCAGGTGACCTTGACGTGGCTGGTCCCGTCCTCGTTGATCCGCCGGTAGAAGTCCTGCAGGTACGCGAGGTCCGACGCGTACAGCTCCTCGATCACGGCCGGGTTCATCGACTTGACGTCCCCGAGCCTCGTGATGACGCGGGACAGCAGGATCACCACGAGATACGCGCGGTTCTGCTGCACCCGGTAGTCCTGGAGCGGCAGGATCTCGTCCTTGGCCGTCGCCAGGCGCATGACGCCCTTCTTGTGGACCTTGCCGTCCTTGTCCACGTACCCGCGAGGCAGCGTGAACTCGAATTCGGTTCGGAATGCCATGTCTTATCCTGAATCAGGAGAAGGGTGGTTCCCCTCCGTCGCCGCGCGCCCGTCCCCTTCGTCAGCGGGCGGCCGGCGCCGGCAACCCGGCGCCGGCCGAGGGCGCGCGGCGGCGGAGGGACGGGTCCTACGCCCGCTCGATCTTCTCGACCGCGAGCTCCAGCTCCTCGACGTTCACGTCGTTGCCCTTGCCGTCCAGGCTGAAGCCCTTCCACTTGCACGGCCAGCCCTCGAAGAAGTTGTAGCGCATGACCTCGCTGCCGTCGTCGCCGCAGAGGATGATCGAGCCGCTCTTGCGCTCCACCTTCCCCTCGATGACCCGCTTGCGCCACTGCCACAGCTCGTCCGTGTTCACGTAGCCGCGCTTCAGCACGACGTTCGCGTACTTGGTCCGGCCCGGCCGCTTGCGGAGGATGATGTCGTCGCCGTCCTGGAACTCGACGACCTCGGTCTCGGAGTCGAGGCCCTCGACGTTGCGGAACGCGCCCTGCGTCACGCCCTCGATCTCCACCTTGAAGTTGAAGTTCCCGATGTGGTCGAACTGTCTCCGGTTGGGCATCTGTACCTCCCTTCGGCGGGGACTCTCCCCGCACTGAAAGAAACTCCCCGGCCCGGCACCCGCCGGTCCGGTAACCCACCGATGTCACGCGGCGAACGCCGCCGCGGGCTGACGGGCCGGGGAGGCCCGCAGCCTTACTCGGACACCTCGCCGCCCGCCGGCATCTGGCCGATCCGGAAGATCACGAACTCGGCCGGCTTCACGGGGCACATGCCGATCTCGCAGATCATCTGGCCCGCGTCGATGACCTCGGGCGGGTTCGTCTCGTCGTCGCACTTCACGTAGAACGCCTCCTCCGGGGTCTTCCCGAAGAGGGCGCCCTGGCGCCACAGGCGCAGCAGGAACGCGCTGATGTCGCGCGTCACGCGCTTCCAGAGCCGCTGGTCGTTCGGCTCGAACACGACCCACTGCGTGCCCAGCTCGATCGACTGCTCGACCATGTTGAACAGGCGCCGCACGTTGACGTAGCGCCACGACGCGTCGGACGAGATCGTGCGGGCGCCCCACACGCGGATGCCGCGGTTCGTGAACGCCCGGATGCAGTTGATCCCCTTCGGGTTCAGGATGTCCTGCTCGCCCTTGGTGATCGTGTAGCGCAGGCCGATCGCGCCGCGCACCACCTCGTTCGCCGGGGCCTTGTGCACGCCGCGCTCGTTGTCGGACCGCGCGTAGACGCCGGCCATGAAGCCCGACGGGGGCTGCATGATGTTGCCCTTGATCGGGTCGTAGACCTCGACCCAGGGGAAGTAGTACGCGCCGTACTTGGAGTCGCGGGGCTTCGGCACGCGGTCCACGCCGCCCTTCTCGATCACCTCGGGGGAATCCAGGATCGCGAAGCGGTACCGCATGTTCTCGCAGTGCGAGAGGACCGCGTCCTGGATGACCGGGTCCGTCTGGCCGGGCGCGCAGAGGATGTTGATCTCCTCGATGTCCTCGAGGGCCTTCAGGCCGGTGCGCGTGCCGGGGCCGTTGTCCGTCCCGATGTAGAGGGCGGCCTTGCTCGCGACCTTCTCCCCGCGCTCCTCGGCCTGCTCGGTCGTGCCGGTGTTCAGGACGTAGCAGCGGCCGCCGCCGTTGTTGAAGAACGCGTACACGGCGTGCGCCATGTACTCGCTGTTCTGGAAGTCACCGAAGTTCTTGGTGAACTGGCTCCAGTTCGTGCACAGGACCGGCTCGTTCAGCGGGCCGGCCTTGCACTCGCCGATGAAGGCCACCGTGTTGGTGCCCACCATCTCGAGGGGCTTTGTGCCTCGATCGACTTCCTCGACGTACACGCCGGGGGACAGGTACGAAGTGGCCATCCGAACCTCCTTACTCGCGTTGGCACCCACCCACGACGAGGTCTCCTGGCCTGTCCCCGAGCGCGCAAAGCGCTAGGGGACGCGCACTGCAAGATCCCTGCCAGTAACCCTCGCCAACTCGTCCGACCGTCGCTCCGATTCTATCCGGAACTTCGCGTAATAGAACAGGGACGGTCTGACCTCCTCGTTCAGGCTCCTCCAGAAGGCCAGGGACTCGTTGAAGTCCGCCTGGAGATTGGGGAAGACGTTGATCTTGTCGTCCGGGTAGAACGACTCCCCCTTCAGCAGCTCGCCCGTCAGGATCGAGTTCTCCAGCAGCGTCTTCACGGTCAGCCCGAGGAGCAGGTTCTCCTCGTTCGGCGTGTTGCCGAACACGGAGAGGATGAACTGCGCGTGCAGGTACGCCGGCGCGTCCTGGTAGTACTCCACCAGCTTGCCGTCCTTGGAGTACGTCGTGACCAGGTGGTCCGTCCGCTCCTTGAAACCCGGGGCGAAGGTCACGTGGTACATGTAGGCGTTGAGCGTCGGCAGGCTCTTGATGTTGTCCTTCTTCGGACGCTCGTTCGACACGGTGACCGTGGTGAAGCCGGCGGCCTTGAAGGAGGCCTTGAGCAACTCCTTCAGGGACTCGCCGATATCGCGGATCACCTCGAACTGGCTCATCCGGACCGCGCTCCCTACACTCGCAGGGGAGCGTAGTGTAGGACGCACGATCGCGGGGTGTCAACTCTCCGGGATGGGCGATCCCGTTTGATTCCGGGGAGGTGCGGGGGTGCGCAAACCCCTGGCGGGACCGCCTCTGGTGTCCCCCACCCCTGGGGGCGAAGGACCCCGGTGGGGTGCGGAGACCCCAGGGGCGGCTGCCGCGTCACTCGGGGCGGGGGACGCCGGAGCTGCCGGGCTGGTCCCCGAGCATGACCTCGATCGTGTAGACGCTCTTCCCGTTCTTCGCGACGACCTCGATGAAGTAGGTCCCGTCGCGCAGGTCGGCCGTGATCTCGTCCCTGGGCGCTCCCTTCGCGTGGACCGCGCGGCCGACCGCCCCGCCGAACATGTCGCGCACGGTCACCTCGGCCGCGACGTCGGGGTTGTCCCACCAGATCCCGATGCGCGCGGGAGAACGCGTCTCGACCTCGAAACGCTTCCAGTCCACCGGGTCCTCGCCCGCGGTGATCTTGTCGTCCACCGTGGTCCCGGTCGGGATCTCGACGGCGGCCGACTTGGTCTCGTCGCCGGTCTTCTCGCTCTCCTTCGGGCCTCCGCAGGCGGTCGCGAACAGCAGGGGCAGGGACACGAGAGCCGCGATGCGCATTGCCGACCTCACCAGCGCGCCGTCACGTTCTGCGCGCTCTCCGTGATCGTGACGATCCGGACGATCACGTAGCCCTTGTCGTTCCGGAACTCCACCCGGTGGGTGCCCTCGCGCACGCGGCGGGGCGCGATCGGGGCCCTGCCGATGTCGCGGTGGTCGAGCCTGACCGTCACCCCGGCCGGCGCGACGAACGAGAGCATGCCCGTGACCGGCTTGCGGACGGCCGGAGGCGCGGCGGCGTCCTTCGTCACCGCGACGTCCGCGGCCCCGGCGACCGCCGGCACGCCCGCGGCCTTCGCGACGGCCGCGACGTCCGGGATCGCCGCCGCGGCCGGCACGTCCGGCGCGGGAGTGGGGCCGGGATCGGGTGCCGCGACCGCGACCGCCGGGCCCGGCGCGGGCGCCGCGGCGGGCGGGGGGGAGGGCACGTCGGGGACCTGCGCCGCGGCGACCGGGGGAGGGTCGGCCTGCGGCGAGAGGGATTCCGGCCTCGGGCGCAGCAGGAACCAGCCCCCCGCGGCGATCGCGGCGAGCAGGACCGCGCAGGCGACGATCAGGAGGCCGAGCGTGGAGCCCCTGCCCTCGACAGGGGAGGCGCCCGGCGTCGGGCCGGCGATTGCGGTGCGGGGGTGGGTGGGGGAGGAAGAGGGAGCAGGGGAGGCGGGTACGGGCTCGGGGACGGAGGCGGGTACGGGCTTGGGCTCGGGTTCGGGGACGGAACGGGATCCGGGCGAGAGGACGGGGGAGCCGGCCCCGGCCACCCCTGCCGACGTGGGCTCCGGGCCGATCCTCACGCCGCCCGACTCCCGACCGCCCTTCACCGCTCCGGAGTCGCCGGCCAGCGGCTCGGTCGATGGGCCGGGGGAGCCGTCGGAGGCCGCTCCGAGCAGCCCGGAGACGAACTCCGCGACGTCGCGCTCGCCGACCCGGGTGCCGCCCGCGAGGGCGAACCGATCGAGGGCCTCCTCCATCTCCCGGGCGGTCCGGTACCGCGCCTCCCGGTCCTTCTCCAGGCACTTCAGGCAGATCGCCTCGAGATCGGCCGGGTAGTCGGGGTCCGCTGCGCGCGGCGGCGGCGGCGGGTCGTTCATCACGGCCGCGACCGTCATCATCTCGGAGGGGCCGGAGAACGGCCGGGTCCGGGTGGTCAGTTCGTACAGGCAGACGCCGGCCGCGAACACGTCCGAGCGGCCGTCGAGCGGCTGCCCGCGGACCTGCTCGGGGGACATGTAGGCGAACTTCCCCTTGATCGACCCGGACTGGGTGCGATGCTCGTTCGTGACCGCCTTCGCGATGCCGAAGTCGATGAGCTTCACCACGCCGGAGTTCGACACGAGCACGTTGTCGGGGCTGACGTCGCGGTGGACCAGGCCGAGGGGACGGCCGGCGGCGTCGCAGAGCGAGTGGGCGTAGTGCAGCGCGGCCGCGACGCGCGCGATCACGTACGCCGACATCGCGTGCGGCATGGTCCGGCCCTCGCGGCGGAGCGTGCGGATCACCTTGGACAGCGAGTGGCCGCGGACGTACTCCATCGCGATGAAGTACTGCCCGCCGACCTCGCCGAGGTCGAAGATCTGGACGACGTTCGGGTGCTCGAGCTTCGCCGCGAGCCGGGCCTCGTCCAGGAACATCCCGGTGAACTGCGGGTCCTCGGCGAAGTGGGGAAGGACCCGCTTGATGACCACGGTCTTCTCGAAGCCCTGCGGGCCCTCGGCCGTGGCGAGGAAGACCTCCGCCATGCCTCCCGTCGCGAGCTTCTGGAGCAGCCGGTAGCGGCCGAGCCGGTCTTCCATGGGCGGTACTTTACAACGGATCGGCCGACGGGTGGCTCCCCGCCGCACGACCTCGGGCCCCGGGCGTTCATGCCGCCCGGGGCCCGCCCCCGGGTGAATGGGACGGTCGCGCGGCGGGGAGCGGGAGCACCTCGCGGAGCACCCGGCCGGTGTGCGACGCGGGGTGAGCGGCGATCTCCTCGGGCGTCCCGGTCGCGACGACGCAACCGCCGTCCTCGCCGCCCTCGGGGCCGAGATCCACGATGTGATCCGCGGTCTTGAGGATCTCGAGGTTGTGCTCGATCATCACGACCGTGTTGCCGAGGTCCACGAGCCGCGTCACCACGCCGAGCAGCTTCCTGACGTCATCGAAGTGAAGGCCGGTCGAGGGCTCGTCCATCACGTAGAGGGTCCGGCCGGTCGCGACCCGGGCCAGCTCGCGGGCGAGCTTGATGCGCTGCGCCTCGCCGCCGGACAGGGTCGGCGACGGCTGGCCGAGCGCGACGTACCCGATGCCCACCTCCTGCAGCGTCTTCAGCACGCGGGCCACGGCGCGCTGGTTCTCGAACACGGGAAGGGCCTCGTCCACGGTGAGGTCCAGCACGTCCGCGACGGAGAGGTCCTTGTAGCGCACGCGGAGGGTCGCCTCGTTGAACCGGCGGCCGCGGCACTCCTCGCACGTGACGAACACGTCCGCCAGGAAGTGCATCTCGACGCGCAGCACGCCCGCGCCCTGGCACCGCTCGCACCGGCCCCCGCGGACGTTGAACGAGAACCGGCCGGGCGCGTAGCCGTAGGTCCGCGCCTCCCGCGTGCCGGCGAACAG
The DNA here is from genome assembly GCA_016875475.1 of Deltaproteobacteria bacterium. Taxonomy (GTDB): domain Bacteria; phylum Myxococcota_A; class UBA9042; order DTJE01; family DTJE01; genus VGRB01. Next base: position 10,059 of record VGRB01000079.1, on the reverse strand, counting down.
CGTGCGGATGGCGTCGAAGACCTTGGTGTACGTGGACGGGTTCGATCGCGGCGTGCGGCCGATCGGCTCCTGGTCGATGAGGATCACCTTGTCGAGCCTGCCCGCGCCGTCGATCGCCCGGTACGGCAGGGGCCGCGCCCGGGCGCCGTTCAGGTCCCGCTGGAGCGCGGGGCAGAGCGTCTCGGTCACGAGCGTGGACTTGCCCGCGCCTGACACACCGGTGACCACGGTGAACGTGCCGAGGGGCAGGGTGAAGTCGATCCCCTTGAGGTTGTTCCCGGTCGCGCCGCGGACCACGAGGCGCCCGTCCCCCTTCCGGCGCGCCGGGGGCACCGGGATCGCCCGGCGGCCGGACAGGTAGGCTCCGGTCAGCGAGGCGCGCGACCGCATCATCTCCTTCGGCGACCCCGCGAACACCACCTCGCCGCCGGCGCGGCCGGCGCCCGGGCCGAACTCGACCACGTGGTCCGCGCTCAGGATCGCGTCGCGGTCGTGCTCGACCACGAGGACCGTGTTCCCGAGGTCGCGCAGCCGCTGGAGCGTCTCGATCAGGCGGCCGTTGTCGCGCGGGTGCAGGCCGATGGACGGCTCGTCGAGGATGTAGGTCACGCCGGTCAGCTCGCTCCCGAGCTGGCTCGCGAGGCGGATGCGCTGGGCCTCGCCGCCGGACAGGCTCGCGCCGGACCGGGCGAGCGACAGGTACCCGATCCCGAGGTTCTCGAGCAGGGTCAGCCGCGACAGGATCTCCTTGCGCAGCTCGGCCGCGACCAGGGCGCGCGCGCCCTCGAACTCCATCCCGCGGACGAGCGCAAGAAGCCGGGTGATCGTCATCTCGGAGAGGTCGCGGATCCCGTGACCCGTCACCGCGACCGCGAGCGCCTCTTCGCGCAACCGCGCTCCGTGGCAGTCCGCGCACGGCCGGTCCGTCAGGTAGCGCTGGTAGAACGTCCGCATGTCGTCCGACTTCGTCTCGCGCATGCGGCGCAGGATCGTGTTCGCGACGCCCTCGTAGCGGATCGCGATGTGCCCGGCGAAGTTCTTCGACTTCCACTCGACCGGCACGCGGTTCGAGTCGCCGAACATCAGGATCCGCTTGTGCTCCTCGGACAGGTCGCGGTAGGGCCGGTCCATGTCGATGCCGTGCCGTCGCGCGAGCCCCTGGAGGATCTCCTGGGTCCAGCTCTCTCCCTCCATCGCGCGCTGCCAGAACTCGATCGCGCCCTCGCGCAGCGACAGGGACGGGTCGGGGACGACCTTGTCCGGGTCCACGGCGAGCGCGGTCCCGAGCCCGTTGCACGCGGGGCAGGCGCCGGCCGGGTTGTTGAAGCTGAAGAGCTGGGGCGACAGCTCGGGGAACGAGATGCCGCAGTGCTCGCACGCGAGGTGCTCGGAGAAGGTGCGCTCGGCGAGCGTGCCGGCCTGGACCGCGACGCGACCCTTGCCGACCTTCAGCGCGGTCTCGACGGAGTCGGTCAGGCGCGGCGCCACGCCTTCCTTCATCACGATGCGATCCACGACCACGTCGATGTCGTGCTTCCTGTTCCTGTCGAGCCCGGTCACCTCGGACAGGTCCGCGACCACGCCGTCGATCCGGACGCGCACGTAGCCGTCGGCGCGCAGCGAGTCGAACAGGTCGCGGAACTCGCCCTTCCGGTTGCGGGCGAGCGGCGCCATCAGCACGATGCGGGCGGGCTCGCCGCCGGGCGACGCCTCGCGCGCGAGCCCGATCACCTCGCGCACGATCTGGGCGGGCTCCTGGCGTGCGACCGGGCGGCCGCACCGGTGGCAGTGCTGCTCGCCGACGCGCGCGAACAGGACGCGCAGGTAGTCGTGGATCTCGGTGATGGTCCCGACCGTGGACCGGGGGTTGGAGGACGCGCTCTTCTGCTCGATGGCGATCGTCGGCGTGAGCCCGCGGATGCTGTCGTAGCGCGGCTTCTCGAGCTGCCCGAGGAACTGCCGGGCGTAGGCGGACAGGGACTCGACGTAGCGGCGCTGCCCCTCCGCGAAGACCGTGTCGAACGCGAGCGACGACTTCCCGGACCCGCTGACCCCGGAGAAGACCACGAGGCGGAGCTTCGGGATCGCGACCGTGACGTTCTTCAGGTTGTGCTCGCGGGCGCCGGTGACCAGGATCTCGTCGCGCATCGGGAGGACCTCCGGGGCGTATTCTAGGCATTGGGAAGGGAAGGGAAAGCGGGCACGGGGACGGCCAGGGGCGGGTTCGGGCCTGGGCTCGGGTACGGGTACGGGAATTGCTAGGGCTGGGCATTTGCCGATCCTTCGGGGACCGGTGTAGGATGCACGCCGGGCACCGCCCCGTGCGAGACGCCAAGGAGGCGTGATGAAGCTCAGATTTGCGGGCCGGACCGATGTCGGCCGCAAGCGGAGCCACAACGAGGACCGCTACCTCGTCCAGCCCGAGGACGACCTGTTCGTCGTCTGCGACGGGATGGGCGGCCACGCGAGCGGCGAGATCGCGAGCCAGCTCGCCTGCGACGAGGTGGGCGGGTTCTTCAGGACCTCGCGCGGCGACGGCGATATCACGTGGCCCTACAAGCCCGACAAGCGGCTGAACGAATACGAGAGCCGCCTGTCGGTCGGCATCCGCTGGGCGAACTTCCGCGTGTTCGAGAAGGCCTCCTCGAGCCTCCAGTTCAAGGGCATGGGCACCACTTGCGTGTCGATCCACATGGCGAACGGGAGCTGCGCGATCGCCCACGTCGGCGACTCGCGGGCGTACCGGATCCGCGACGGCGCGATCGAGCAGATGACCGAGGACCACTCGCTCCTGAACGACTACAAGAAGCTCGCCCAGCTCTCCGAGGAGGAGATCAAGAACTTCCCCCACAAGAACATCATCGTTCGCGCGCTCGGCATGAAGGAGACGGTCCTGGTGGACACCCGGGTCGAGGAGATGCGGTCCGGCGACGTCTACCTCCTCTGCTGCGACGGCCTGTCCGGCGAGGTGGAGGACCCGGAGATGCTCGAGTCGGTCCAGGCGGCGCGCGGGGACCTCGATCGCGCGTGCGCGGATCTGATCGACCGCGCGAACCGGCACGGCGGACGCGACAACATCACCGTGGTCCTGGTCCAGGCGGAGTAGCGGGCGACCGCGCGGGCCGCGACGGAATTGCCTCCGGGCGTCCGGCGACGTTGCTTTCGGGGGAGGGCTCCCGGTACACTTCGGGCGGAACGGGCGGAGGTCCTTCATGTCGGCTTTGCTGTTTCGCGTGTTCGGGGCGGGGGCGATCTGTGCGCTGCTCCTCCTCGCGGCGTGCGGGGGCGGATCGAGCGGCCCGGGGGCGACCGACACGAAGTCCGACGCGAAGGACGCGGCCGTCGAGACCGGAGGCGACGCGGGCGATCTCGTAGGGATCGACGCCGAGAACCCGCCGCCGCCCGACGACGGCGACCGCGACGACCAGGACGAGCCGGAGGCGGTCGGGGACCTGCCCCTCGACCAGGAGAACCCGGACGAGTGCCCGTGCGTCGGCTGCTGGATGTGCCCCTGCACCACGAACGAGGAGTGCCAGACCTTCTGCGTGACGACGAAGGACGGCGGCCGGTGCACGAAGACCTGCTCGGACGACTGCCCCGAGGGGTGGGCCTGCCGCGACGTCAAGAACACCCAGGGCGACGTCATGTACGTGTGCGTCCCCGCGGCCGTCCACCTTTGCCGGCCGTGCGAGCAGAACGGCGAGTGCGCGGGCAGCCTCGGCGTGTTCCCGGACAAGTGCGTGTCCTACGGCGCCTCCGGCAAGTTCTGCGGATCGGCGTGCGGCGCGCCCAAGGACCCGCCGTGCCCGTCCGGCTACTCCTGCCAGGAGGTCACGGTCGTCGGCGGCTCGACCGCGAAGCAGTGCGTGCCGGACTCGGGCGTGTGCGAGTGCGGCGCGCTGGCGATCGAGGCGGGCGCCTCGACGAAGTGCTTCGTCAACAACAACGCGGGCACGGGCTTCGGGGTGCGCGAGTGCCGCCCGTCCGGGCTGTCCGACTGCGACGCGCGCACGCCCAAGAAGGAGGCGTGCAACAAGGTGGACGACAACTGCGACGGTATCACGGACGGCGAGGGGGCCGACGGCTGCACCGTGTGGTTCCAGGACAACGACCTCGACGACTACGGGATCGGCGTGGGCAAGTGCGTCTGCGAGAAGCCGGGCCCGGGGTTCAGCCAGCAGGCGGGCGACTGCAACGACTCGAACAACGGCATGAACCCCGGTGTCCAGGAAGTCTGCAACGGCATGGACGACGACTGCAACGGCATCACCGACGATGCGGGCGCGGCCGGCTGCAAGGTCCACTACCTCGACGAGGACGGCGACGGGTGGGGCGTGTTCTCGGACTCGAAGTGCCTGTGCGCCGGCGTCGCGCCGTACACGGGCTCGGGGAACGAGGAGGATTGCGACGACGCGAACAAGGACATCTACCCGGGCGCCAAGGAGAAGTGCGACGGCAAGGACAACGACTGCGACGGCGGCGGCGACGCGGAGGGCGCGGTCGGGTGCGAGCCCTACTACTACGACGAGGACGGCGACGGGTACGGGCTCGGCAGCAAGTTCAAGTGCCTCTGCGGGCCGGTCGGCAACTACAAGACCAAGAAGGCCGGCGACTGCAACGACCTCGACCCGGCCGTGAACACCGCCACCGCGGAGCGCTGCAACGGCAAGGACGACAACTGCAACGGCCTGACCGACGAGGACGACCCGGTCGTGATGTGCCCGCCCCGGAGCGGCGTGGACCTGCACGGCGTCGTGGTCTGTGACGGGGTCTGCAAGGTGAACGAGTGCCAGGGGCCGACGACCGGGTCGCAGGGGGAGTACGTGCCCGCCTGGCACGACCTGAACCAGGACTTCTCGGACGGGTGCGAGTGCCAGGCGGACGTGGGAGAGAAGGACGGCGCCGGACAGATGTGCGGCACGTCGCCGATCGACCTCGGCGTGTTCCCGGACGCGGGGTTCAAGACCTTGATCCAGGGCAACGTCGTGCCGGCGGACGACGAGGACTGGTACGTGCTCGACGCGACGGACGTGACGTGGAACGCCGAGAGCGACGGGTGCGACCACTTCAACGTCAAGGTCTTCTTCACGCAGAATCCGAGCAGCACCTTCGTGCTCGACATGTACAGGGAGTCGTGCGCCGAGGCGAACAACATCTGCAAGGGCACCTACGTCGGCGAGTGGAACACATGGCTGCTCAAGGACGGCAAGGGAGAGTGCCCGTGCGTTTCGGACTCGCTGCCCGCGTGCGACGCGCCCGCGAACGTCGCTGAGTGCTACGAGATGCAGCAGACCATGGACCGCTGCGGCACGTGCCCGGGCGTCGGCGCGCCGGGCGCGAACCTCTGCTCGGACGACACCGCCCGCTTCTACATCCGGATCTATCGCGACAAGACCAAGCCGGCGACCTGCCTGCCGTACGAGATCGAGGTCTCCAACGGCGCGTACCCCTACATGTAACCTCCGTACCCGTACCCGTGCTCGAGTTCGAGCCCGAGCCCGTCCCCCCTACGAGCACCCCGCCGCCGTCGACGTCACCACGATCGCGTCGGTCCCGACGACCCTCCCGTGCAGGTCCACGGCCTCGAGCACGATCGCGTTCGGGCCGCATGCGAGCGCCACGTCCGCGTGCCACGCGGTCAGCCCGTCCCAGAGCGCGTCGATCGGCAGGCTCTCGCCGGACCGGCGGATCGTGTCCACGTCCACCCACCCGGTGCCGGACAGCGTCAGCGCGGCCTCGGGCACGGTCAGGTCCGCCCCGCCGTTCGTGCCGATCTCGAACGCGACCTTGGGCACGGCCTTGTTCACGGAGTTCGTCGCGCCGTCGGTGACCCACGCGGACCGGCCGGCCATCCACGCGCAGTGCGACGCGAAGTCCTGGCCCGGCAGGAGCGCGCCGAGGTGCGCGCACCACGGGGCGAGGTACGCCGGGTTGTACGCGGCTGCCGTGATGTCGTTCAGGTGTCCGTAGTACTTTCGCATGTTCGAAGGGCTGGCGACGAGCTTCGCAAGGTCGGGGCTCGCGATCAGCGCGGTGTTCGGGTTGCCCTGGTAGAAGTCGAGGTCGTGCGGGAAGTAGAGGACGCGCTGGTCCACCGGCCGCACGTACAGGAACGCGTTGTGCTGGGCCCCGGACGCGTAGTTGTCCACCGCGCCCGAGACCGTGGCGAACGCGAAGGCGCGCAGCCACTCGTCCACGTCGATGAAGTTCGCGACGGTCGCGTCGAACTCCGCGCCGGTCTTGCCGAAGGCGGCCGCGAATTCCATCAGGCGGCCGTAGTCGTCGCGCCAGCGGCTGCCCTTCAGGATGAAGCTGTACCGGTACGCCTCCTTGTCCGGCCCGAGGTCGCGGATCGGCGTGCCGACCACGAGGTCCGGCTGGGGCAGCTTGTACCCCTCCGGGGTGCCGGTGTCGGTCGTGGTCGGATAGTAGATCAGCTCGTACTCGAACAGGGTGCCGTCCGACCCGTCCACGAACTGCGCGTCGAGGAAGATGTCCTCGAAGCGCGCGATCTGCAGCATCGCCGCGCCCGTGTATTCGTCGCGCGGGGAGTTCACGCGGACGAGGTCGTCGTACTTGCTGTGGACCGACCCGGCGCGGTTCATCACCTGGTCGATCAGGATCTCCCGCTGGCCGTAGTTGACCCCCTCCGACCGGTCCACCATCACGCTGCGGAACACGCCTCGGAACGCCTGATCCCGCCGGAACCTCACCGCGAACCCGACGCGCTTCGGCATGGGCCGCCCGCGCTCGCTGCCCTTCAGCCGGACCCCCACGTCGTGGAAGACCTCGCGCTCGTCGAGGACGACCGTGGCCCCGAGGTAGTCGTTGCTCATCAGGTTCGCGGGCGCGAACAGCCAGTCGGAGTCCTCCCCGAGCATCACGATCCGGAGGTCGTGCAGGACCCCGTCGCCCGCGAGCCCGTCGTCCACCTGGTACAGCGCGCGCGACGCGGCCCCGCCCGCCGGGAAGGCGGTCGCGGCGCCGAGGCCGTCCGTGCCCTCCACGTACAACTGCACGACCGTGCCCGCCGCCTGCCCCGGGAGCAGGCCCGTGAAGCGCCCGCCGGCCTCGTCGGCCATCGGCGCGGACTGCCACGGGCCGCCGTCCGCCCGGTACCGCACGACCACGGACGCGACGCCGTCGGGGTCCGACGCCACGACCGAGACCGGCACCGGCGCCTGCGCCGCCGGGACCGCGGGCACGTGCTCGAACCCGGCGTACGTCGGGCCGAGGTTCCCGACCGCGGCCGAGTTCGGCCGGCCGGGCGTGCCGTTCGGGAGCGGCACCGGCAGCAGGGTCGTCCGCGCGAGCCGGTTGAAGTAGAGCCGCGTGTTGAGCTGGTTCGACCCCGCGACCCACCTCGCGCGGAACGAGATCCGGTACGTCTTCCCGTCCTGGATCTGCGCGCCGCCCGCGAGCGTGGTCTCGGCGTGGTTGTGCATGTGCTCGGTCATGCCGGTCGCGACGAGCCTCAGCACGCGGTTGCCCGGGTCGTCCGGGTCCGCCACGACCGCGCTGTGCCGGTGGTTGCCGAGGAGCCGCCACCCGGCCGCGGTCCCGGTCTCGAACGTGCCGTCCTGGATCCGTTCGAGCGCGGCGCCGCCCGGGTCCTCGACCACGCTGACGTCGTCGAGCAGCACGACTCCGTCGTCGAGCAGACCCGTCACGAACTCGTGCCACCTCCCGTCCGGGCCGACCGCGCTCGCGGCCGCGACGCCGGTGAACGAGTACTGCTGCCAGGCCGCCGCGGCCGACTCGTCGCTCGCGGCCCACGCCTCGGGCGCGGAGTTGTCCGCGCGCGGGTCCTTCAGTTCGAGGCTCGACCTCCCCCCGTCCGCGAGCGCGGGCCAGCGCCCGCCGTCGTGCCAGCGGACCGAATCCGCCGGGTTGCCGCACGCGTCGAGCAGCAGGATGCGGCCGCCCTCGTTCGGCAGCTTGCCGTCGAGGTTCCCGGCGACCGCGATCCCGGGGTGGGCCGCCGCCAGGGCAACCGGGCCGCGCGCGAGCACGACGTACCCCCCCGGCGGGAGCACGGTCCCGGCCGGGACCGTGAACTCGGTCGCGTCCACCACCTGCCATCCCGACAGATCGACCGGCGCGTCGCCGCGGTTGTACAGTTCGATCCACTCCTCGCCGGACGACTGCACGGACCCGTCGGCCTGCGGGACCGGCCCGTGGTGGTACATCACCTCGTTGATCACGACCGCGTCCTCGAGCACGACCGCGTTCGGCTGGCCCGGCGTCGCCGTGTCCGGGTACAGCCAGCGCGGATCGCCGCCGCCCGCCCGGGCCCGCGGCTGCGCCGCGACCTCGACGCCGTCCGCGACCTCGGCCCGGTCCGGCGGGTAGAGGAACACCTTGTCCCCGATCCAGGGGTCGATGCCGAGGTCCGCCTGCCAGACCGCGGCCAGGCCGCCGGGCTGGATCACGGTCCCGGGGGGGAATGCGTACCCGCCGCCCGAGGGCGACGAGACTGCCCAGCCGCTCGCGTCGAGCGCCTGCGCCGTGGCGTTGACGACCTCGACCCAGAACGTGCCGGCCGCGCCGGCGACCTCGTTCAGGAGCATGGCCGGTGCGCCCTCCGCGCCGCCCTCCGCGCCGCCCGCCGCCCGCCGCGCGCCTGCCGCCCGGGGCGCGCCCGCCCCGCCGCCGTCCTCCGGGACGATCGGGGCGACCGACCGGAACAGGACGTACGTGGCGCGCGAGTTCGCCTCGGACACGTCGCCGAAGGTGTCGGCCCAGACGTGCATGGTCCCGTCGAGGAATGCGCCGCCGGTCGCGGGACCCCAGGGGCTTGCGAGCCGGTCCGCCTCGGCCTGGGAGCGGCCCAGGCCGCCGCCGCGTTCGCGGTCGTCACGAGGTCGCGGACCTCCGCGGCACCCGGGGGCGGGGCCGGGTGGGGCCCGGGCGCGGCGCCGTCGAGGCCGAGGACCCACTGATACGTCGCGGCCGAGGTCGGCAGCACGGCGCCGCCCGACTCGAACTCCGCGATCAGCATCTGGGGGCCGCCGTGGTCCGCCGGGTCCTCCCAGGCCGCGACGAACACGTGGTCGCCCGGGGCTGCCGCGAAGACGAGCGTGTCCACGGTGCTCCAGTTCCCGTCCGGGTCGGTCGCGACGAGCCTCAGGTCGGACCCGTCCGCGCGGCCCGCATAGACCGCGAAGAAGTTGTCCGCCGCCACCCGCGCCTCGACCGCGGTCCTGTCCGACGGGGCTGCCGGGGCCTCGGGCAGGGTCGCCTCGCCGGGCGTGCCGCCGATCCCGCCGCCGGTCCACGCCTCGGCCGACTCGCTGGAGGTCAGCGGGTCCGGCTTCGCGAGCGACGCACCGGAGCCGTCCGGCGCGATCGGCCACGGGTCCGTGTCGTCCCAGTGCACCGAGTCCATGCGCCTTCCGGCGTTGTTCAGCAGCTCGACCTTGCCGCCGGAATCGGGAAGCTGCCCCTTCCAGGGCCCGAGCGCGCCCGAAAACCCGGTCGAGGCCGCGAGGTAGGACGGGTGCGCCGCGACCACGAGCCGGGCCCGGCCCGCCATCAAGGTCCCGTCCGGGAACGTGAAGGCCGCGGCCCCGTCGAGGCGCCACCCGGACAGGTCCACGTTGACGGCCATCGGGTTGTACAGTTCGACCCACTCGAGCAGCGGGTCGCTGCCGGACGGGTGGTACATCACCTCGTCGAACGTGACCGCCCCGCCGACCTCGCGGGTCTTGCGCGACCACGTGGCGAGCGTCTTCTTCTTGCAGAGCCCGGTGAGCCCGGCGTCCGCCGGCACGTCCGGGGGCACGTCGGGAACCGCATCGGGAACCGCGTCGGGAACCGCGTCGGGGGCGACGTCGGGGGCCACGTCCGCGGGGATGTCGGCCGGGACGTCGGGGGCGAGGTCGGGGGAGGGCTCGACGGCGGGCTCGGGCTCGGGTTCGGGATCGGGGGCAACGTCGGGGACGGGGTCGGGTTCGGGCTCGGGGTCCGGGTCCGGGTCCGGGGCAACGTCGGGGGCGGGGTCCGGGGCGGGGTCGGGCTCGGGCTCGGGCTCGGGGGCGGGGGCGGGGGCGGGGGCGG
>VGRB01000078.1 GCA_016875475.1 Deltaproteobacteria bacterium | reverse complement strand
TCCCCGCAAACCGGGCGTGCCGGGCCGCGGGCCAGATGTGAGGCCCGCTGGCCCGGCGCCCACCGCGCACGCAACTCCCCGACTCCCTTCGGCTGCCGATCATGAGGGGATTCCTCAGCACCCGTAATCGTCGGTCCGACGCAGCCGGGGGCGAGCGGATGGCCGAGCGGTTTCGCGGAGGTGGCGGCCGCCGAAGGCGGCGCACGCGAGCACCGGCCGATAGCACCGCTATCGGACGGCGCGCAGCGCGCCAGATCCACGAAACAAGCCGGCCACGCCGCCGCCCGACGGCAAGGAGGCCCGACGATTAGGGTCAGCACCCGGGCGCGTTGACCCCGCCTGCCCCCTTGTGGTTTCATTGCGCCCGGCGAGGCCCGGCGGTCCGGGCGGGAGGTCCGGGATGGATGCTGCGTTCCTGGCGGACGTGAAGCGGCGCGCGGAGGCCGAGTCCGAGCGCACGGCGAGGTTCCTGTCCGACATCGTGCGAATCAAGTCGCTGTCGGGGGGCGAGGGCGCGGTGGTCGAGCGGATCGCGGCCGAGATGCGCGCGGTCGACTTCGGCGACGTGGTGGTGGACCGCTTCGGCAACGTGCGCGGGCAGATCGGGACGCGCGGGCCGCTCGTGGCAGCGGACGCGCACGTCGACACGGTCGACGTCGGCAACCCGGCGAACTGGCTCTCGGATCCGTTCTCGGGCGAGATCCGCGACGGGTGCGTCTGGGGTCGCGGCACCGCGGACCAGAAGGCCGGCATGGCCGCGATCGTGTATGCGGGCAAGGTCCTGCGGGACCTCGGCATGGACCTGCCGTTCCGGTTCCTCGGCGTGGGCAGCGTGCAGGAGGAGGATTGCGACGGTCTGTGCTGGCAGTACCTGGTGCGCGAGGAGGGCCTGCGTCCCGACGTGGTCGTCATCACCGAGCCGACCGTCTGCCGCGTCTATCGCGGCCACCGCGGCCGGATGGAGATCGCGGTGCACGTGGCGGGCGTGTCCAGCCACGGGTCCGCGCCGGAGCGTGGCGTCAACGCGATCTACCGCATGGCCGACGTCCTGAAGGAATTGGAGGCGTTGAACGATCGCCTCGCGCCGCACCCGTTCCTGGGCAAGGGGACGCTTGCGGTGTCGGAGATCCGCTCCACGTCGCCGTCGCTGTGCGCGGTCGCGGATTCGGCGCGCATCCACGTGGACCGGCGGCTGACCGAGGGCGAGACGCGGGCGAGCGCGGTCGCGGAGATCGAGGCGCTGCCGTCCGTGAAGCGGTACGGCGGCCGCGTCGAGGTGCTGCGGTACGAGGAGCCGACCCACACCGGCATGGTCTACCCGACCGACAAGTACTATCCGACGTGGCTGCTCGCGGAGGACCACCCGGCTCTCCGGGCGGCCGGCGCGTCGTACGAGGGGCTGTTCGGCGAGCCGTGCGTGCCCGGCCGCTGGACCTTCTCGACGAACGGCATCGCCACCATGGGGATGTCCGGGATCCCGACGCTCGGGTTCGGGCCGGCGGACGAGCGGTTCGCCCACGCGCCGGACGAGCGGTGCGAGGTGGCCGACCTCGCCAAGGCGGTCGCGTTCTACGTGGCGTTCTCGTTCCGGTTCGCGGCCGGCGGGAAGTGACCCGCCGCACCCAGGAGGGCAGGATGATCGACCGGCTTCCACTTGCGGTCCTGGTCGCGCTCGCCATCCTCGCCGCGCTCCCGGCCGCCGCCCAGCCGGCGGACAAGGAGCGGCCCGCGTTCGACCTGAAGTCGCTCCGCGCGCGGCAGTGGGACATCGCGACGCGCGGCCCGATCGCCGGGGTCGAGCCGGCGGTCCAGGGGATCGTCATGACCATGCCGCTGCCCGAGGGGCAGGAGAAGGGGCTCGGGGCCGTCTCGCGCCTGTTCCTGCTCGACGCGCACGACCGCATCGTGTTCGACAGCTTCGTCAACGACAAGGTCTCGGACTCGATCGAGCCGAGCGTGAATTCCCGGACCTTCTTCGAGCTGAAGTGGTCGGTGACCAGGGCCGCGCGCGGCCGCCCGGCGTACCTCGTGCTGTCCGGGACCGTGCCGCGGCAGGCGCCCGGCGAGCCGATCCGCACGGTCCAGCGCACGACGGTGCTCGCGTACACGCCGGGGAAGGGGTTCGAGGAGGTCGTGGACGTGGTGGGCCCGAAGCCCGCCATTACCGGACCGGGCGAGATCCGGCTTCTTTACTGAGCGCGCCGCGCCGAGGCGCGGCGCGCTCGGCGGCCGCAAGGCGGCCGCGCAAGGGGGGTGGCCCGCGCCCCGCATGGCGGGGCGGCGGGCAGGGGGGCGAGCCGCGCCCCCCTCCGATCGATGCGCCTGTGGTCTGCCGGGTCGGGAAGGCGGTGTACGCGTCTCGACGGGTGTCGTTCGGGAGCGCGTGCCGCGCGGGCCGGGCGACGGCGCGGGACGCTCTTTGTTGCGGCACCCTTCCCGTATTGATGTACGCTTCGCGGGGACGTCCGGGTCGGTCCGGCTGCCCTTCTCGACGAGGTGAGCGCGTGTCCGCAAAGGCGACGACCGGGCCCCGGAAGATCGACACGTTCAACGACTTCGAGCGATCGGTGGAGGACCGCTCCCTGCGTGACTGCGTGGTGCGGCGCATCGAGCTGTCGCCGTACCCGCTCGACGGGATCCGCATGTCGTCCGTCGAACTGGTCGAAATCGGGCTGGGGGGGGCGTCGCTCCGCGGCGCGGCCCTGTCCGACTGCGAACTGAAGTCCACGTCGATGCGCGGCGCCTCGCTCGCCCAGGCCCGCCTCGACCGCGTGACCCTCCGGTCGTGCGAGGCGATGGAGTGCTCGTTCAGGCGCGCGGACCTGACGTCGGTGCGCTTCGACGAGACCCCGCTCGGGAACGCGGACTTCGGCGGCGCCGAGCTGGTCGGCGTGGTGTTCTCTTCGTCCGACCTCTACGCGGCGCGGTTCGGCCAGGCGACCGTGGTGCGGTGCCGGTTCGAGAACCGCCGCCTCGGCAACGCGGTCCTGTCGCGCGCCGACTTCTCCGGCGCCGTGATCCTCGACGCGAACTTCTCGAACGCGGACCTCGCGGGCGCGAGCTTCCGGGACGCGCTGCTCGTGCGCGCGTCGTTCGAGGACGCGAACCTCGCGGGGACGGACTTCACCGGCGCGCGGCTGGTCGGGGTGAACCTGGCGCGCGTGACCTGCGACGACGCGGTCCGGACGGCCATGCGGAAGGCACTGGTCCCGGCGGGGCAGGAGAGCGCGGAGGCGCTCGCGTTCCTGGCCGCCGCGGGCGAGCGCCTGCTGCCGGTCGTGCACGCGCTGATGATCGGGTACGTGCTGGGCGGCGTGGACGTGCAGGCCACCCCCGCCGCGGACGCCGAGGCGACGGCCCGCGCGCTGGAGCCGGCGGCCCCCCCGCCCCCGGCGGCGGCGACGGCGCAACCCGCTTCCCCCCCCGCCGAGACGCAGCCGGCCCGCCCCGCGCCCGCCGCGGCACCGGTCCCCGCCGCGCGGAGCGGCGAGTCCAAGGACCTCTACGAGCGCTTCAAGAAGATCGAGCTGGACTGACCCGTGCAGATCCTCCGCGCCCGTTGCCCGTTGCGTGACAATTGACCTCCCGCGAGCTTTGGACGATCATCCTCCCCGTGGCGCAGTCACGGACAAGGCTCGCGATCTGGCTGGTACTGGCCGGGCTTGCGCTCGGGTCCGCCGTTGCCGCGGCCGCGGTCTACGACTCGAAGCGGAAGCACGTCGAGGTGGCGTTCCTGGCCTACCTCGGCGACCTGAAGACCCTCCGGTTCCAGAGCGCGTCCCTGCGGATGCTGCCGGCCGACCTCGCGGCCCTGAAGCAGGCGGCGCTCGACCGCGCGTCCGAGTACCCCGAGTTCCGCGACGCCGCGATGAGGTTCCTCGGGGCCGCGGACCCGGCCGACCTCGCGGCGGAGCGGAAGGAGCGCTTCTTCGAGTTCCTCCTGGACCGGACGTTCGGCCTGCACCCGGAGATCCACGCGGCCCTGTCGCAGGGCTCGGTGATCGGCATGCGCATCCGGCGGGACGGGCGGAAGGCGCACGTCGACGCCACGCTCGACCTGCCGGGTCCCGGGAAGGCGCGGCACTTCGTCATGCAGGTCGACCTCGTGGAGCTGGACGACGAGTGGCTCGTGCGACTGTGACGACGAGTGGCTCGTGCGACTGTGACGACGAGTGACCCGGGCGTCGGGGGACTCCTCCGCGCGGATTTGACGCCGCGCTCGGCTCCCGCCAGTATCCCGTCGCCCGGGACGGAGGTCCGGAAGCAATGTGCGGCATCGTCGGGTACGTGGGGCGGCGCGACTGCGCGCCGATCCTCCTGGACGGGCTCAGGAAGCTCGAATACCGCGGCTACGACAGCGCGGGGATCGCGATCGTCCGGGACGGCGACATCCAGGTCCGGCGGTCGTCGGGCAAGCTCGCGAACCTGGAGGCCGCGATCCGCGCGGCGCCGGTGTCGGGGGCGCTCGGGATCGGCCACACCCGCTGGGCCACGCACGGCCGGCCGTCCGAGGAGAACGCGCACCCGCACCGCGCCGGCGACGTGGTCGTCGTGCACAACGGCATCATCGAGAACTACCTGGACCTCAGGAACGAGCTGCGCGCGGGCGGGCGGACGTTCTCGTCCGAGACGGACACGGAGGTGCTGTCGCACCTGATCGACCGGGAGCGCGGCCGGACCGACTGCCTGCTGGACGCGGTCCGCGCGGCCCTTGCGCGCGTGCACGGCTCGTACGCGATCGCGGTCGTGAACCTGCACGAGCCCGGCCGGATCGTCGTGGCGAAGAACTCGTCCCCGCTGATCGTCGGGATCGGCGACGGAGAGATGCTCGTCGCGTCCGACATCCCCGCGCTGCTCGGGTTCACGCGCGACGTGTTCGCGGTCGAGGACGGGGAGTTCGGCGAGGTCACGGAGTCGGGCTACCGCGCGTTCTCGATCGCGACCGGCAAGGCCGTGGAACGCAAGCCGTTCCGGGTCGACCTGACGCCGGCGATGGCCGAGAAGGGCGGCTACAAGCACTTCATGTTGAAGGAGATCCACGAGCAGCCGCGCGCTGTCATCGACACCATGCGCGGCCGGGTCGCGGTCGAGCGCGGCGACGTGGTCTTCGACGCGGAAGGCCCGGGCCCCGAGGTGCTGGCCGGGGTCGCGCGCGTCCACCTCGCCGCGTGCGGGACGTCGTGGCACGCGGCGCTCGTGGGGCGCCACCTCGTGACGCGGCTGGCCGGGGTGCCGGTCGAGGTCCACCTCGCCAGCGAGTTCGACGCGGGCGTGGCCCTGACCGGCCCGGGCGACCTGTTCGTGTCGATCAGCCAGTCCGGCGAGACGCTCGACACGGTCCGAACCCAGAAGGAGGCCAAGGCCGCGGGGCTGCCGACCGTCGCGATCTGCAACGTCGTCGCCTCGACCATCTCGCGCGACGCGCACCACGTGGTTTTCACGCACGCCGGGCCGGAGATCAGCGTGGCCTCCACCAAGGCGTTCACCACGCAGATCGTGGCGCTGTACCTGCTCGCCCTGGCGATCGGCCGCGCGCGCGGGCTGCTCGCGCCGGAGGTGGTCCGCGGCCACGTCACGGACCTGCTGACCGCGCCCGGCCTGATCGAGGACGCGCTGCGCCTGTCCGGGGACATCCGCAAGATCGCCAAGAAGTACATGGGCTTCCGGCACACGCTGTTCCTGGGGCGCGGCCTGCTGCACCCGGTCGCGCTGGAGGGCGCGCTGAAGCTCAAGGAGATCAGCTACATCCACGCCGAGGGGTACTCGGCGGGCGAGATGAAGCACGGCCCGATCGCGCTGATCGACGAGGACTTCCCCACCGTGGTGCTGGTCCCGCGCGGCCCGTGGCACGCGAAGACCATCGGCAACCTGGAGGAGGTCAAGGCGCGGAACGGGCGGCTGATCGCGCTCGCGACCGCGGGGGACGAGGACGTGGCGGGCCGCGCGGACGACGTGATCCGCCTGCCCGAGTGCCCGCCGTTCCTGCTGCCGCTCGTCGCAACCGTTCCTCTCCAGCTGCTGGCGTACCACATGGCGGACCTGAAGGGGACGGACGTGGATCAGCCGCGGAATCTCGCCAAGAGCGTGACTGTGGAATAGCGGCCCCCCGCGCGCCCGTCCCTTTCATTCCCGGGGGGTCGGCGGCGGCATCCCGTCGCCGACCGAGGGCGCGCGGGGCGGCTCCGACTGCGCTACAATCGCCGCCGCCATGGACGACCCGATCCTGGACAACCTGAACGACGACCAGCTCGGCGCGGTGACGC
The DNA here is from genome assembly GCA_016875475.1 of Deltaproteobacteria bacterium. Lineage (GTDB taxonomy): Bacteria > Myxococcota_A > UBA9042 > DTJE01 > DTJE01 > VGRB01. Next base: position 10,670 of record VGRB01000078.1, on the reverse strand, counting down.
ACGAGCGCGGGCCGCTGCTGGTGCTGGCGGGCGCCGGCTCGGGCAAGACGCGCGTCATCACGCGGCGGATGGCGTGGCTGATCCGCGAGCGCTCCGTGCTGCCGCGACGCATCCTCGCGATGACGTTCACGAACAAGGCCGCGGGCGAGATGCGCGTGCGCGTGCGCTCGCTGCTCGGCGACGGCCGCGACGCGCCGTCGTGGCTTGGCACCTTCCACTCGATGTGCCTGCGCCTGCTCCGGATCCACGCCGCGCGGATCGGGTTCCCGAACGGGTTCGTGGTCTATGACGACGACGACTCGGACGCGCTGCTCCGCCGCGTCGCGAAGGACGAGGGCATCCCGCGCGAGGCGGTCGGGGGGATCTCGTCGCGAATCGATCGGCTGAAGAACGACGGGCTCCTGGAGCTGCGCGACCCGGCCACGCCGCGCGACCACGAGTTCGCGCGGATCATGCAGACCTACCAGGAGGCGCTGCGTGCGGCCGGGGCGGTCGATTTCGGCGACCTGCTCGCGCTGACGGTGAAGCTGCTGCGCGACAACGAGGACGTGCGTGCCGGGCTGGTCGACCGGTTCGAGCACGTGCTCGTGGACGAGTTCCAGGACACGAACGCGGCGCAGTACGACATCGTTCGCCTGCTGATCGGGCCTCGGCGCAACATCTGCGTGGTCGGGGACGACGACCAGTCCATCTACTCGTGGCGCGGCGCCCGGGTGGACAACATCATCGACTTCGCCAGGCAGTTCCCGGACGCGACCGTGGTCACGCTCCGCAACAACTACCGGTCGCGGTCGCAGATCCTGACCGCGGCCACGCGCGTCATCTCGCGCAACACGCGGCGGCACGACAAGGCGCTGTGCGCGTTCCGCGGCGACGGCGAGCCGGTGTTCGTGCACGGCTCGTTCGACGAGACGCAGGAGGCGGTGTTCGTCGTCCGCCGGATCGCACGCGCCGCCTCGGAAGGCGTGCCCCTGTCGCGCATCGCGGTCTTCTACCGGACGAACGCCCAGTCCCGCGTGTTCGAGGACGCGATGCGGAACCGCGGCATCGCGCACCGGGTCGTGGGCGCGATCCGGTTCTACCAGCGGAAGGAGGTCAAGGACGTGCTGGCGTACCTCCGCCTGCTGGTGAACCCGGCGGACGAGGTGGCGCTGGAGCGCGTCTCGAACGTGCCCCCGCGCGGGATCGGCGCCGTGACCCTCGCCAAGGCGCGCGAGGAGGCGGCCGGGAGCGGCGAGCCGCTGCTGATGGCGCTCGCGCGGGTCGGCGACGCGTCGGGAAAGGTGCTGGCGGGCAGGATCGCCGCGTTCATCGACACGATCACGGCCCTGGCGCTGCTGGCGCGCGAGGACACGGCGGAGCAGGTCGTGCGCGAGACGCTCGACCGCACCGGCTACCTGGAGTGGCTCGGGCGCGAGGACTCCCCGGAGTCGCAGTCGCGCGTCGAGAACGTGGTCGAGCTGCTCGCGTCCGTGCGCGATTGGGGCGCCATGTCCGGCAAGGCCGATCTCGCTTCGTGGCTGGACCAGGTCGCGCTCGTGCAGCCGCTCGACGAGTCGAACGGCAGCGAGGCGGTCAGCCTGATGACCGTGCACGCCGCAAAGGGGCTCGAGTTCGACCTCGTGTTCGTGGCGGGGCTCGAGGAGGGGCTTTTCCCGCTGGAGTCGCCGGGCAGCCGGTTCCAGCGCCCCGACCCGGCGCGCGCGCTCGCGGCGCTCGAGGAGGAGCGGCGCCTGATGTACGTCGCGATGACGCGGGCGCGCGACCTCCTCTACCTTACGTACGCCGCGTCGCGGATGCGCTACGGCCAGACGCGCACGGCCCCGCCGTCGCGGTTCCTGAGCGACCTGCCGAGGTCCCAGGTGCGGGTCGTGTGATCCGGTCCGCCGCCCGTCATCCGCCCGGCCCGATGCTGCCGCAGAACTGCGGCGTGAAGTAGCAGCGCCAGGCGCCGTCCGAACCGAGGCGACGGCAGCAGTTCGGCGTGGTCGGGACGTGGTCGTCGCAGTTCGAGTTCTGGCCCCGGCAGTTGCAGTTCGGGATCAGCGTCCACGAGCAGTTGCCGTTCGCGGGGTTGCACGAGTCGCTCGTGCACGAGGCGCCGTCGTTGCAGTCCTTCGGGGTCCCCCGCCAGGGGGCCGCCACGCACGCGTCGCTGACCGTGCAGAGGAGCCCGTCGTTGCAGGCGTTCCCGTCCAGCGGCTTGTGCACGCAGCCGCCCGCGACGTTCTCGTCGCACACGTCCGTGGTGCACTGGTTCCCGTCGTTGCAGTTCCGGGCCGTCCCGCCGCACTTGCCGTTCGAGCAGACGTCGTCGACGGTGCACTGGAGCTTGTCGTCGCACTTGTTCGCGTTCGGGGGGTAGATGCACCCCTTCATCGGGACGCACGCGTCGTCGGTGCAGGGGTTGCCGTCGAGCTTGCACGCGACCGGGCCGCCCCCCACGCACGCGCCGGCCTTGCACGCGTCGCCCGACGTGCACGGGTCGCCGTCGTCGCAGGTCGCGCCGTCGTCGTACTGGTGGTAGCAGCCGAGCCCGGGGGCGCACCCGTCGACGGTGCAGGAGTTCCCGTCGTCGCAGTCGCCGGCCTTCCCGCTGCACTTGCCGCCCGAGCAGGTGTCGTCGGCCGTGCACAGGCTCGCGTCGTCGCAGGGCAGGGTGTTCGGAGGGTAGATGCACCCCTGGGACGGGTCGCAGGTGTCGTCGGTACACGGGTTCCCGTCGCCCTTGCAGGCGAACGGCAGGCCCGGCACGCAGGTCCCGCCGCCGCACCGGTCGCCCGCGGTGCAGGCGTCGTGGTCGTCGCACGGCGCGAAGTTCGGCGCGAACACGCACCCGAGGACCGGGTCGCACGCGTCGTCCGTGCACGGGTTGTCGTCGTTGCACGGCGGTCGCGGGGCGAACACGCACCCGATCGCGGGGTCGCACGCGTCGTCCGTGCACACGCTGCCGTCGTCGCACGCCGGGTTCGGCGTGTTGACGCAGCCGGTCGCCGGGTCGCACGAGTCCCCGGTGCAGGCGTTCGCGTCCTCGCAGACGGCCGCGGGGCCGGCCTTGCACTGGCCGCCCGCGCACCGGTCGCCGACCGTGCACGCGCTCCCGTCGGTGCAGACGGCCTGGTTCGGCGCGAACACGCACCCCGTCGCGGGGTTGCACGAATCGTCCGTGCAGGGGTTGCCGTCGTCGCAGGGAGCCCGGAGCGGCGGGTTCACGCACCCGACCTCGGGATCGCAGAGGTCGTCGGTGCAGGGGTTCCCGTCCTGGCACGGCGGCACCCCGGCGCCGGCCTTGCAGACGCCGCCCTGGCAGGAGTCGCCGAGCGTGCAGAGGTTCCCGTCGTCGCACGCGCCGTCGCGCGGCGCGGACCCGCAACCGATCGCCGGGTCGCACAGGTCGTCCGTGCACGGGTTGTAGTCGTTGCAGGCGATCTGGGTGAGCCTGCAGACGCTCGCGGAGGCGTCGCAGCGGTCGAGCGTGCACGCGTCGCCGTCGCTGCAATCGAATTCGGATGCACACGCCGTGCACCCGGGTACGTTGGTGAACGCGCACCCGGTCGCCGCCAGGCACGTGTCCGCGGTGCAGGGGTCATCGTCGCGGCAGGTCACGAGCGCGCCGCCGGCGCACACGCCGTTCTCGCACGCCTCCCCTGTCGTGCAGGCGTTCCGGTCGTCGCAGGCCGCCTCGACGGGGGCGTGGGAGCAGCCGACGCCCATCTCGCAGGAGTCGCCGGTGCAATCGTTGCCGTCGTCGCACTCCGCGTCGGTCCAGCACGGGTCGCAGCCGCGAACGGGGACGTGCGAGCAGCAGCCCGACACGGGGTCGCAGGAATCGAGCGTGCACGGGTCGGAGTCGCTGCACGCCGCCGCATCCGCGCAGGGCAGGACTTCCCGCACGTTCGTGCAGCCGGCGAGCGGGTCGCAGCCGTCGACCGTGCACGGGATCCGATCGTCGCAGCTTACGGGCGCGTGGACGCACTCGGCCCGCCCGAGGTCGCACGCGTCCTCCGTGCAGGCGTTCTGGTCGTCGCACCAGGCGTCGGACGCGCACGCGCCCGGGTTCACGTGGCTGCAACCCACGGTGGGACTGCACGAATCGAGCGTCTCCGGGTCGCCGTCGTCGCACGGGTCCGCGACGTGGCCGCACTCGCCCGTGCCCGCGTCGCAGGTGTCGATCGTGCAGAGGTCCGCGTCCGTGCAGTCGGTGTCGGATCCGCAGCCACCGCACGGCCGCCCCGTCGTGAACACGCACGCCCCGATCGAGCCGTCGCACGCGTCCTCGGTGCAGGGGTCCGAGTCGTCGCAGTCGCCGTCCCCGGCGCACGGCCGGCAGCCCGTGACCGGCGAATGGGTGCAGACGCCGTCCGCGCAGTCGTCGAGGGTGCACGGGTTCGAGTCGACGCACTCGTCGGGCGTGGCGCACCCGGGCTGGATCACCTCCGCCTCGGGGGGGGCGTCGGCCTCCTCGGGGACCTCGGGGGCGAAGTCCTCCTCGCCCTCGCCGTTCTCGCCTGACGCGTCATCCCCGCCGTCCGGTGGCACGATCGGGTCGGGACCGGGATCGAGCGGCTCGAGGTCCTCGCCGGCCTGGATCGGGTCCTCGCCGGCCACCTCCGTCGCTTCGGCGCCGCGGTCCTCGGGAGGCGCCACGCGGTCGTCTTCGGGGGCCGCCGCGTCGGGCCAGGCGGTGTCGGGCCCCGCGACCTCCGAGTTGATCGACGGGGGCGTGCCCGCCTCCGGGCAGCCCGCGAGAACCGCCAGCAGGGGCACGCAGGGGATCAGCCTGATCGTTCGCATTCATGCCTCCCATGTCATTCCGCGACGAACCCCCTGCAAACAAGTCTACGAAACAAGGGGGGTCGGGTGCAACCGCGCGGATTCCCGGCTTCACCGTTCGGCAACGTACGAGCCGAGGGAGCGGGCCACGGCGTTCAGGTCGGCGGTGCCGATGAGCAGGTCCCCGGCGCGGCACGGGGCTGCGGGAGAAGGCTTCTTCGCCTTGCCCTTGCCCTTGCCCTTGCCCGTACCCTTGCCCGTCGCGGGGGCAGCGGCGTCCTTCCCGCCGCACGCGAGGATGGGGGTGTCCTTGGCGCCCGCCTTGCCCAGAAGGGTCGCAGAGCCGCGGACGACGCGGTCGCCCACCGGCGCCAGGAAGCTCACCCGGGTCTTCGTGGCCGAGTCCACGACCCCGGCCAGGACCCGGCCGGATGCCTTGCCGGGGGACGCGGGGTTCAGGCTGAACAGCACGACGTCGCCCTTCCGCGGGACCCGGTCGCGCTTGACCACGCCCTTCGAGGCGAGCCTCCGCGCGAAGGCGCGGGCCCAGTCGTCCGCCGGCAGGTCGTCCCTGGCGGCGATCGCGTTCACGTAGAGCACGTGGCGGATGAACGAGTCCTCGTCGAACGACCCGCGAAGCCCGACGAGGCGCAGCGCCGACACGAGCACCTCGGACGCGAGCGAGCCGTTGCCGAGCTGGGCGCCCTTCGCGCCGCCCGTCCACGCGCCCGCGAGCGGGTCCGGCTCGGGGGGGGGCGCGGGAGCCTTCTTCGCGGCCTTCTTCGCGGGCTTCGCCGGGGCCTTCTTCTTCGCCTCGGCAGGCGCGGCGAGCAGGCAGGCCGCCGCCACGACGATCGGGAGGGCACGCAACGCTCTTGGTACGGCGCGCATCGCGTCCCTAGAATAGCCGCGGAGAGGGACCGATGCGAAATCGGCGACACGCGACGATGCTTCTGGCCGTCCTGGCTTCCTCGTGCGCGACGGTGCAGCGCGTCGAGGATCGGCCGCCCGGGCCGCCTCCCGCCGTTTCGGTTCCCGTCTCGCCGCCCTCCGAGCTTCTCCCGGCGGCGATTCCGCCGCAGCAGCCGGAGCCGGCCCCGGCCCCGGCCGACCGGCCCGACACCCCCGAGGCGGCGGCGACGACGGATCGCCGCGAGCCGTACTGCCCGGAGGTTGCGCCGCGGCCGGTCGCGTGCGCGGACGCGGTCCGGATCGCGAAGGACGTGGCCGTGCGCCACGGGCTCGAGACCGGGCTCGTGGTCGGCGTCATGCGGGTCGAGAGCGGCTTCGTGGCGAACGCGATCTCGCGCGCGACCGCGGTCGGCCTGATGCAGGTGATGCCCGGGTCCGGCAGGCAGGCCGGGTGCGGCGACCTCTTCTCGCCGGACGAGAACGCGGAGTGCGGCGGCCGCATCCTGAAGGCGTTCCTCAGGCACTACAAGGGCAACCTCGTGCTCGCGCTGTCCGGCTACAACGCGGGCCACGGCATGCCCGACCGTGCGAAGAAGGAGACCCGGATCCCGAGGAACTTCCGCTACGTCGAGGACGTGCTTCGGGCGCGGTCGCGCTACCTGCGGCACGGGTGCAGGGAGTGGGATTGACCCCCGTCCGGTCCCCGGGCCTGAATTGTCCCCGCAAACCGGGCGCGCCGGGCCGCGGGCCAGATGTGAGGCCCGCTGGCCCGGCGCCCACCGCGCACGTTGACTCCGCGGTCGGGGGAATCTACCATTCCTCTCGGCCGTACTGTTCCACGAAGGGCGCCTCGTCAGGCGACCGCGGGAGGTGCAGGCACATGTCGGACCCCCTGATCGACGACACCGGCGCGAAGGGCCCCGGCGGCCCGGACGAGATGCCGCCCGAGCCTCCCAAGGCGAGGAGCGTGCTCTCGGACATCCTGGCGCGCGCGGCGGCGGACACCGAGGCCGAGACCCGGCGCCTCCAGGACGAGATCCGCGTTCGTGAGGAGCGCGAGCGCGCCGCCCGCGACGAGGAGGAGCGGAAGAAGCGGGAGGAGTCCCGCGCGCGCGTCGAGGCGGAGCGCCAGCAGCGCCTCCAGCAGATCGAGGAGTACGAGCGCCGCAAGAAGGACGAGGAGGAGGCCCGGGCGGCTGCTGCGAGGCCCGCGTCGGTCCGGACGGCCGACATCTCCGTAGTCCCCCCGAAGAAGTCCAGGGCACCGATGTACGCCGGGATCGCCGTGGCCGTGGCCGCGATCGCCGCGGCCGGGACGTGGATGGCGATCCCGAAGGGCGAGCCGGTCACGTTCGTGCTGGAGCGCAGCCCGGTCACCGCGAAGGCGGGCGCCATGCAGACCGCCCCGGTGCCGTTCGGGGCCGCGACCGTGGAGGCGGCGCACTCCGCGGTGTCGCCGGACCGGGTGGTGGCCGTGACCACGCCCGCGAAGTACCAGGCCGCCCCGCCGGAGCCGAAGGTCGTGGCCGTGAAGGGGCCGCGCAAGGGCCCCGAGGAGCGCGGTCCGCAGATCAAGATCGGCCCCTCGATCTTCGGGACCAAGGGCAAGATCGTGAAGTAGCCTGGCAGGGACCTCCCATGCAGCCCGCACCCGAAGTCCGCGTGGTCCTGGTGACGTGCCCGCCCGCGGCCTCCGAGCAGATCGCGCGCTCCATCGTGGACGGCGGCTTCGCCGCGTGCGTGAACATCGTCCCCGGGATCCGGTCGATCTACCGCTGGAAGGGCGAGGTCTGCGACGAGCCCGAGGACCTGCTCGTCGTGAAGACCGCGGCGGCCGGGGTCGACGACCTCGTCGCGCACGTGAAGTCGATCCACTCGTACACCGTCCCCGAGATCGTCGCGCTCCCGGTGGTCGCGGGGAACCGCGACTACCTCGAGTGGGTGGCGGCGGAGACCTCGGTCCGAAGGTGAGCATTGCCTACCCCACCGCGCGTGCAACCTGCCAGCCTTTGCCGTCCGCAGGCCCGCGAGGACCCGGCAGCCGTGCGACGGAACACCGTCATCGCCGTCCTCCTGATGGCGGCGTCGTCCCTCTCCTTCGCGGTGATGGGCGGCTGCGTCAAGGCCTCCACGGCCGGTCTGCCGTTCCTGATCGCGGTCCTGTTCCGCAGCGTCGTCGGGATGCTGCCCCTGCTCGCGTGGTTCCTCTGGACGCGCCGGCCCCTGACCGCGGTGCAGCACGGGCTCCTGTTCGTCCGCAGCATCTTCGGGTTCTGCGCGATGTGCACGTTCTTCCTGGCGATCGAGTCGCTCCCGCTCGCGACCGCCGTCGTCCTGAACTGCAGCTCGCCGGTGTTCGTGGTGATCCTGGCCGGCCTGCTCCTGAAGGAGCGCACCGCCGTCGCCGTGTTCCCGCTCGTGGCGGCGGCGTTCGCGGGCGTGGCGCTGCTGGTCTCGCCCGACTTCCCGTCGTTCGAGCTGGAGTGCGTCCTCGGCCTCGCGTCGGCCCTGTTCGCGGCAATGGCGTACGTCACGGTCAAGCGCCTGTCCGCGACCGAGTCGCCCGCGACCATCGTCCTGTTCTTCTCCATCTACTCGGCGGTCTTCTCGGTCGCGACGGTCGCGGCGGCCGCGGCGTTCGGCTGGATCGACCTGGGCGGCGATCGCGTCGTCGCCATGATCGCGGATCCTGCCGAGATCGGGCTCCTGCTCGGCGTCGGCGTCTCCGGGACCCTCGGCCAGGTGCTGCTGACGTCCGCGTACGCCCGCGAGCGTGCCTCCGTGGTCAGCCCGTTCCAGTACCTGTCCCCCATCTTCTCGTACGGCCTCGGGATCGCGCTGTTCGGCGAGCATCCGACGCCGCTCAGCCTGGCCGGCGGCGCGGTCGTGATCGCGGCGTCGATCGGGGTCCTGCTCGTCACGAGGGAGCGCCCGGCGCCGGGCACCGTAGAATAGGGCGCCGGCCGTCGCGTCGAACCGTCCGGGTTCGGACGATGGAGGAAGACATGACCCCCCGGATCGCGAGCGTGATGATCGTGGCGGTGACGATGGCCCTGGCCGGCGCCGCCCGCGCGGATCACGGGCACGGCGACCGCAGGTGCGGCGGCCGCGGCGACCGCGCGCAGGTCGTGGCGCTGCAGCAGGCGCTCTCGTCGCTCGACCGTGCGATGGCGGACCTGACGCGCGGGCCCCGGACCAAGGCGTCGCGCGAGGCCCTCGCCGAGCTGGGCGTGGCGCGCGTGCGGGTCGCGGAGGCGCTCCGGCTTGCCGAGATGGAGCTGTTGCCGCCCCCGCCCCCCCCGCCGGTCGTCATCGTCCCGCCGGACCGGAAGGTCCCGCCGAAGGCGCCGGATCCGATGGACGACCGCGACTTCGCGGACCTGCTGTCGCAGCTCAAGGGCATGGCGTTCGGGTCCGAGCGCGTGGCGCTCCTCCGGGACGCGGTCAAGCGCCACCGGTTCACGACCGGGCAGGTCCGGCAGGTGGTCGCGATCTTCAACTTCGGGTCGGAGCAGGTCGATGCCGCCGCGACGATGTACCCGCGGGTGGTCGACAAGGCCGACTTCTTCAAGGTCATCGCGGACCTGGAGTTCGAGAGCGAGCGCGACGAGCTTCGGCGGCGCGTCGAGGAGTGGGATCGCGCGGGCGTCGCCCCGCCGCCCGGGGTGGAGCGGCCGTGAGCGCGACCGAGCCCGGCGACCCCATCCCCCTCCGGTTCCGGCTCTCGTCCTACCGGTTCCGGCTCCCCGAGGATCGGATCGCGCAGGTCCCCGCCGCGGACCGGACCGGGTCTCGCCTGCTGGTGCTGGACCGGCGCACGGGGGCGCGCGCCCACCACGGGTTCGCGGACCTTCCGCGCTTCCTGCGGCCCGGCGACTGCCTCGTGCTGAACGACACCCGCGTGGTCCCGGCGCGGCTGATCGCGCGGAAGCCGACGGGCGGCCGCGTGGAGCTGCTGGTGCTGCGGCACGACGGATCCCGGATGGAGGCGATGTTCGGCGCCAGCCGCGGTCTCGCGCCGGGGCAGGCGCTGGAGGTGCTGGACCGCGCCGGCGAACCGGCCGGCGTGTCCCTGCGCGTCGCCGCCGTGGCCGCGCGGGGGGGGATCGCGGCGATCGATGCCCCGTCGCCGGTCCGCGCGCTGCTCGACGCCTCGGGCCGCATCCCGCTGCCGCCCTACATCAGGCGGGACGGCGGGGCGGCGCACGCGCTCGACGCGGAGCGGTACCAGACCGTCTATGCGAGGGCCGAGGGCGCCGTGGCGGCGCCGACCGCGGGCCTGCACTTCACCGGCGGGCTGCTCGCCGCGCTGGAAGGGCAGGGGGTCGAGGTCGTCCGACTCACCCTGCACGTCGGCCCCGGCACCTTCCGCCCGGTCAAGACCGACGACGTGCGGCTCCACGACGTGGGCGAGGAGCGCTTCGACGTGCCCGGCGCGACCGCGGACGCGGTGAACCTGGCGATCGGCGAGGGCCGTCGCGTCGTGGCGGTCGGGACCACGGCCGTGCGCGCGCTCGAGACCGCGGGCGCGAGCGGCCGGGTCGAGCCCGGCGAGGGCGCCACGCGCCTGCTGATCGTGCCGGGGTTCCGGTTCCGCGCGGTCTCGGCCATGGTGACGAACTTCCACCTGCCGGGGTCGTCGCTGCTCCTGCTGGTGAGCGCGCTCGCGGGGCGGCGGCGCGTGCTGGCCGCGTACCGCGAGGCGGTGCGGACGGGCTACCGGTTCTACTCGTACGGCGACGCGATGCTGATCGCGTGAGCGCCGGTCCGGAGGGGACGTGTCCGAGGGATTCGGGTTCGAGGTGGCGCACCGTGACCCGGGCACGGCGGCGCGGGTCGGCCGGCTCCGCACGCCGCACGGGGAGGTCGAGACGCCGGTGTTCATGCCGGTCGGGACCCAGGGCACGGTCAAGGCGGTCATGCCGGAGCAGGTCCGGGACGCGGGCTTCGGCCTCATCCTCGGCAACACCTATCACCTGATGCTG
>VGRB01000077.1 GCA_016875475.1 Deltaproteobacteria bacterium | reverse complement strand
ACTCGCGGTCGAGCGCCGCCGCGGACGGCCCGACGGTCCAGCCCCACGCGCGGTACCGCACGTACGGCTCGAGCGACTGGACGACCGGGATCCCCGACTTCGCGAGCGGCTTCCACAGCAAGGTGCCGCCGTAGATCACGCCGTCCTCCTGGCCCGGCACCCCCGCGAGCTTCACCGACAGCCCGTTCACGTACCAGTTGTGGGCGTCCACGGTCAGGGCCCACGGCCGGAACGTGTACGAGACCGCCGCGTAGTTCGCGAACTCGTGGAACTCGCGCGACTTCGACTCGGGCTCGTTCGCGTCCACCCCGTAGTAGTACCCGGGGTTGACCGCAAGCTGGATGCGGTGGTTCGGGGTGTCGATCAACCGCGCCCACAGCACGAGCCCGACGTGCGGCCTGACCACGGACGACGAGTACTTCGTCTCGAAGTCCGCGGTCCGGACCCACACGCCGCCGCGGAATCCGATCCCGACCTGCCCCCGCGCCATCGCCTTCGGCTGGAGCCCGATCGAGGCGACGACGTTGCTCGTCCCGATCCAGCCGGGCTCCTCCTTCCCCCCGACCCTGCGCGGCAGGTCATGGACGCCCGCGTTCGCGTCGAGCCCGACCGAAAGCTCGTTCCACGCCGGCTCGTCGCCGGCCGCGAGGGCAGGGGCGAGCACGCCCAGGACCGCCGCGACCGCCGGGATTGCCGTGCGCACCGTCGCCCCCTGCCGAGCCGGTGCGACTATCCCGGGAACCGCGGGAGGAGTCAATCGCCGGTTCGGCCCAGCCGGGGCGATGTCGTCACAGGCCGGTTCGCGGTTGTTCGTGAGGGCTTTCACAGGTCGGCCCGGCCCCCTACCGGCCCCCTACCGGACCCTGACAAAAGGCCATTTCCTCCCTGCCACCCCCGCGGTACACTCCGGCCGGTCCGGCCGGTTTGCCTGGATAAACCGGACCTTCAATGGAGGGATTGCCCGTGAGCGCGCACGAGGACGCCCACCACCCGGTGCCCCGGACGCTGGCCGACAAGGTCAGGGCGGCGACCGGGCTGAACCCGGCCCGCTGCTACCAGTGCGGGAAGTGCTCGGCCGGATGCCCCATGGCCGCGGAAACCACCCTCCGCCCCCACGACGTGATGCGGCTCGTGAACCAGGATCGGCCGGACCGGCTCATGGACGACGAGTCGATCTGGCTGTGCCTGGGGTGCGAGACCTGCGCGGCGCGCTGCCCGAACGAGTGCGAGCCGGCGCGCGTCACCGACGCGGTCCGCGAGATCGTCGCGGCGGCGCGGCCGGACGCGGCCCCGCGCGCGATCCGGGCGTTCCACGCGGCGTTTCTCGACCAGATCCGGAAGCACGGGCGCCTCGGCGAGATGGGCCTGATCATGGGCTACAAGCTCCGGAGCGGGCACCTGTTCGCCGACGCGGCCGCGGCGCCCGGGATGATGTCCCGGGGCAAGCTCGCGTTCGTCGCGGACAAGGTGGAGGACGTCGAGGACGTGCGGCGCATCTTCGCCGGGTGCGCGGCGCACGGGGAGGAAGGCTGATGAAGGTCGCGTACTTCCCCGGGTGCTCCATGCACGGGACCTCGCGCGAGTACGGCGAGAGCCTGCACGCGGTCGCGGAGCCCCTCGGCGTCGAGCTGGACGAGGTCCGGGACTGGAACTGCTGCGGGGCGTCGTCGGCCCATGCGTCGAGCCGCATGCTGGCGGTCGCGCTGCCCGCGCGCAGCCTCGCGCTCGCCGAGGCGCAGGGGCACGAGCAGCTGCTCGCGCCGTGCGCGGCCTGCTACAACCGGCTCGCGGGCGCGCGTCACGAGATCGCGGAGGACGCGGAGCTGGCGGGCCACGTGAAGAGGATCCTGGCGCGCCCGTTCGAGAACCGGGTCGCGGTCCTGAACGCGGTCGAGGTGCTGCGCGACCTCGGCGAGACGATCAAGGCGAAGGCGACGAGCCCCCTCAAGGGCCTGAAGGTCGCGTGCTATTACGGCTGCCTGCTGGTGCGGCCCGCCGCGGTGACCCGCTTCGACGACCCCGAGGACCCGAGCTCGATGGAGGCCGTGGTCAAGGCGTGCGGCGCGGAGCCCGTCGCATGGCGGATGCGGCTCGAGTGCTGCGGGGGCGGGTTCTCGCTGTCCCGCAAGCCCTCGGTCGTTCGCCTCGGGCGCGCGATTCTCGAGGACGCGCGCAAGGCGGGCGCGGACGCGATCGCGGTCGCGTGCCCGATGTGCCACTCGAACCTGGACTTCCGTCAGAAGGCGATGGCGCGCGACGGCGAGGACAAGCCGCCGATGCCGATCGTCTTCATCACGCAGGTCGTCGGGCTGGCCCTCGGGATCGCGCCCGAGAAGCTCGGGATGCAGCGGCACTTCGTGTCCACGAAGAGGGTCACGAGCCGCGGGAACGGCGAGGCGACGGCGCCGGCGGCGGAGGTGGGCTGATGGCTCGCATCGGCGTGTTCGTGTGCCACTGCGGCGAGAACATCGGGCGCACCGTCGATTGCCACGCGGTCGCGGAGGCGCTCGGGCAGGTCCCCGGCGTCGCGCACGCGGTGGACTACAAGTACATGTGCTCGGACCCGGGCCAGCAGCTCATCAAGGCGGCGATCGCCGAGAAGCAGCTGACCGGCGTCGTGGTCGCGGCGTGCTCCCCGCACATGCACGAGAAGACGTTCCGGCGGGCCGCGTCGTCCGCCGGGCTGAACCCGTTCACCTGCGAGATGGCGAACGTCCGCGAGCACTGCTCCTGGATCCACGAGGACCGCGCGTCCGCCACGGCCAAGGCGATCGACCTCTCGCGCATGATGGTCGAGAAGGTCAAGCGGAACGTGCCGTTGTCCACGATCCGCATCCCGGTCACGCGGCGCGCGCTCGTCATCGGCGGCGGCATCGCGGGCATCCAGGCGGCGCTCGACATCGCGGACGGCGGGGCCGAGGTCGTGCTGGTCGAGAAGGCGCCGTCGATCGGCGGCCACATGAGCCAGCTTTCCGAGACGTTCCCGACGCTCGACTGCTCGCAGTGCATCCTGACGCCGCGCATGGTCGAGGTCTACCAGCACCCGCGCATCAGGCTGATGAGCTGGTCCGAGGTCGAGTCCGTCGAGGGCTACATCGGCAACTTCAAGGTCACGATCCGGAAGAAGGCGCGCGGCGTGGACGAGGACAAGTGCAACGGGTGCGGCGCCTGCACCAGGGCGTGCCCGAACAAGCGCATCCCGAGCGAGTTCGACTGCGGGCTCGGCAAGCGGCCGGCCATCTACGTCCCGTTCCCGCAGGCGGTGCCGAACCTGCCGGTCGTGGACCGGGCCCGATGCACCCTGCTGATCGCGCGGTCCAAGGGGAAGAAGGACGCGTGCATGAAGTGCGTCGAGGCGTGCCAGCGAGGCGCGATCGACTTCGAGCAGAAGGACCGCTTCGTGACCGAGGAGGTCGGCGCGATCGTGGTCGCGACCGGCTACCAGCTCTACGAGATCGGCAGGGACCAGGGGGGCAGGAAGGACCTCCACGGCTACGGCGAATACGGGTACGGGACCATCCCGGACGTGATCGACGGCATGCAGTTCGAGCGGCTCGCGTCGGCGTCCGGCCCGACCGCGGGCAGGATCCTGCGCCCCTCGGACGGCAGGGAGCCGAGGACGATCGTGTTCCTCCAGTGCGTCGGATCGCGCGACCCGGCCAAGGGGATCGAGTACTGCTCCAAGATCTGCTGCATGTACGTGGCGAAGCACGCGATGCTCTACCGCCACAAGGAAAACGGCGGGCGCGCGGTCGTGTTCTACATGGACATCCGCGCGGCCGGGAAGGGGTACGACGAGTTCACGCGCCGCGCGATCGAGGAGGAGGGCGCGGAGTACGTGCGCGGCCGAGTGTCCCGGATGTACCGCGACGGCGACGTCATCAAGGTCGTGGGCTTCGACACGCTCGGCGGGGAGCCGTTCGGCGTCGACGCCGACATGGTCGTGCTCGCGACCGCGATGCGGCCGCAGCCGGGCATCGAGTCGCTCGCGCAGAAGCTGTCCGTGTCCTACGACCGCCACGGCTTCATCAACGAGGCGCACCCGAAGCTGCGCCCGGTCGAGACGAACACCGCGGGCGTCTTCGTGGCGGGGGCCTGCCAGGCGCCGCGCGACATCCCGGACTCGGTGTCCATGGCGTCCGCGACCGCGTCCAAGGTGCTCGGGCTGTTCTCGAACGAGATGCTCGAGCGCGAGCCGACCGTCGCGCGCGTGGACGCCGCGATCTGCGCCGGGTGCTTCCACTGCGAGCGGGTCTGCCCGTACGGCGCGGTGACGCACATGGAGGTCAAGGACAGGCAGGGCAACGTGCTGAAGGTGGTCGCGGACGTGAACCCGGGCGTTTGCCAGGGGTGCGGGACGTGCGTGGCGACGTGCCCGTCGAAGAGCGTGGAGCTGCAGGGGTTCACGGACGAGCAGGTGTGGGCGCAGATCCAGGCGTTCTTGGGGTAGGCGGGGGGGGGCGAGCGGGCACGGGCACGGGCACGGACACGAGGGGCACCAGGGAGGGACGGATGGAAGGAACGGCTACGGCGACCGGATTCGAGCCGAGGATCACGGCGTTCGTGTGCAACTGGTGCACCTACACGGGGGCGGACCTCGCGGGCACGAGCCGGCTTCAGATGGCCGCGAACACCCGGATCGTGCGGCTCCCCTGCACGGGGCGGATCGACCCGGCGTTCGTGATCAAGGCCTTCGAGCGCGGCGCGGACGGCGTGATCGTGTCGGGCTGCCACCCGGCCGACTGCCACTACACCGCCGGGAACTACCACGCGCGGCGGCGGTTCGCGGTGCTGCGCGAGCTGCTCTCGTTCATGGGGGTGGACGAGCGGCGGGTGACGTTTTCCTGGGTGTCCGCGTCGGAGGGCGCCAAGTGGCGCGACGTCGTCAACGGCGCGGTCGAGCGCGTCCGCGAGTGCGGGCCGTTCGAGTCGTACCGGGCGCTGGCGGGAGGCGTGTAGATGACCGAGCTTCGTGAGCTTGCGAAGAAGCTCCTCGCCGAGGGCGCCGCCAAGGTCGTCATCGGCTGGGAGGAGGGTCCGCGCGGCGTGCGCCCCGCGTTCGCCACGGACGCCGCGGCCGCCGACAGGCTGGTCTTCGACGCGCGGTGCGCGCACGACCTGGCCCCGTACCTGGACCGGAGGCGGGTGCACGTGGCGAAGCTCGGCCGGCCCGCGGTCGTTGTCAAGCCGTGCGACGCGCGCGCGGTCGCGGGCCTGATCCGCGAGACGCAGGTGAAGCGCGAGGACGTCGTGCTGGTCGGCGTGCGCTGCGGCGGCGTGCTCGCGGACCCGGAGGCGGGGGGGACGCTCTCCGCCGACACGATCGCGGACCGCTGCCGGACCTGCGACTCGCGCGAGACGGCGCTCGCGGACCACGTGGTCGGCACGCCGGTCGAGCCGCTCGCGGCGCCGTCGCGCAGGGACGCGCGCGTGGCCGAGCTGGACGCCATGACCCCGGCGCAGCGCTGGGCGTTCTGGCAGGGCGAGCTGGCGCGCTGCACCCGGTGCAACGCGTGCCGGCAGGTCTGCCCGCTCTGCTACTGCGACCGGTGCATGGCGGACAAGACGCAGCCCCAGTGGATCGAGTCGTCGCCGCACGGCCGCGGCAACCTGTCGTGGCACCTGCTGCGCGCGATCCACCTCGCGGGCCGGTGCGTGGATTGCGGCGAGTGCGAGCGGGCGTGCCCGTCCGGCATCCCGCTCGGGCTGATCACGCGGAAGGTCGCCTCGGTCGTGGCGGACCGGTTCGGCCACAAGCCCGGGGACGACCCGGCGGTCCCGTCGCCGATCGGGACGTGGCGGTCGGACGACCCCCAGGAGTTCATCCTGTGATGAATGCAACCACCATCTCGTCCTCGGACCTGTCCGGGCTCGCGGCGGACCTCCTCGCCGCTCGCGTGCGGGTCGCCGGTCCGGCTCGCGCGAGCGACGGCACGGTCGAGTACCGCCACGCCGGCGCGCCGGCCGAGCTGGTCCTCGACTCGGGCGTGCCGCGGCGGTCGTTGAAGGAGTTCTTCCTGCCCCCGACCGAGCCGCTGTTCGCGTGGCGGACCGGCGCGGGCGGCAGGGTCGAGCTGCTGGAGGCGCCGCTGCCGGCCGACCCGGCCGTCGTGATCGGCGCTCGTCCCTGCGACGCGGCGGGCATCGAGGCGCTCGACAAGGTGATGGGGTGGGACTACCGCGACGAGCCCTGGTTCGCGCGGCGGGAGGCCACCACCATCGTGTCGCTCGCGTGCGCCGGGTTCGACCGGTCGTGCATGTGCACGTCGGTCGGGCTGGCGCCGGACACGACGAAGGGCTCGGACCTGCTGCTGGTCCCGATCGGCGGCGGCGCGTTCAGGGCCGAGGTCGTCACGGCGAAGGGCGCGAGGCTGGTGGCCGCGTACCCGGCGCGCTTCAGGCCTGCGAGCGGCGAGGCCGAGGCGGAGGCGTTCCGCAAGGCGGCTCGCGAGAAGGTCGCGGCCTCCGCGCCGCCCGCCGCGGACCCGCTGCGGCCGTGGCTCGATGCGCACTTCGACCACCCGCTGTGGCGCGAGGCGTCGCTCCGCTGCCACGGGTGCGGCGCGTGCGCGGCGGTCTGCCCGACGTGCCACTGCTTCGACATCGTGGACGAGCCCGAGACGGTCGGGACAGGCGTGCGGCGGCGCAACTGGGACACCTGCCAGACGCCGCGGTTCACGATCCACGCGTCCGGCCACAACCCGAAAAACGACCAGCCGGCGCGCATCCGGCAGCGCGTGCTGCACAAGATCGTGATCTACCCGAAGAAGTTCGGCGAGATGCTCTGCACCGGGTGCGGGCGGTGCAGCCGGGCGTGCCCCGGGGGGATGGATCTGCCGGAGGTCCTGGCGAGGATCGCCGCACTGGCCGGAGGTGCGCAGTGAACGTCTATCAGCCCTTCACCGTCCGGGTCGCGGAGGTAACGGACGAGACCGCAGACACGCGCACGCTCAAGCTCGAGTTCACCGACCCCGCGGTCGCGGAGAGGTTCGACTTCAGGGCCGGCCAGTTCGGCGAGTACTCGGTGTTCGGGGCGGGGGAGTGCACATTCTGCATCGCGTCGCCGCCGACCCGCAAGGGCTACATCGAGTGCAGCTTCAAGAGCGTCGGCAAGGTCACCAAGGCCATGCGCGAGCTGAACGTCGGCGACGTGATGGGCTTCCGCGGGCCGTACGGGAACCACTTCCCGCTCCCGTCGCTGTATGGCAAGAGCGTCGTCTTCGTGGCCGGCGGCATCGGGCTGGCCCCGGTGCGCTGCGTGATCTGGAACGTCCTGGACCTGCGGGACAAGTTCAAGGACGTTACCATCGTCTACGGCGCGCGCACGGTCGCCGACCTCGTCTACAAGCGCGAGCTGGAGGAGTGGGGGAAGCGGCCTGACGTGAAGCTGTGGACCACGGTCGATCCCGGCGGCGAGACGCCGGACTGGAAGGGCAAGGTCGGGTTCGTGCCCGCGATCGTGGAGCAGGCGGCGCCGTCCGCCCGTGACGCGGTCGCGGTGGTCTGCGGCCCGCCGATCATGATCAAGTTCACGCTGCCCGTGCTGAAGAAGCTCGGGTTCACGGACGACCGCATCTACACCACGCTCGAGAACCGCATGAAGTGCGGGATCGGCAAGTGCGGCCGCTGCAACATCGGGCACGTCTACGTGTGCAAGGACGGGCCGGTATTCACCGCCGCCGAGATGGCCGCACTCCCCCCCGAGTTCTGATCGGCACGCCCGTGCAGCCAGCGGACGTAGCGGGCGAGCACGCCGCGGTGGTCGCCCTCCTCCACGTGCTGCACCAGGAGGTCGATCCGCGAGAGACCGCGCGGGTCCTTCTCGACGCCGGACACGACGCACTCGCACGTGATGGCGGCCTCCCCGGCGGGCGAGCTGAGCCGGAAGGACACGCGCACGAGGTCGCGGTCCGGGGGCTTCAACGCCAGGAGCCGGATGGAGTCAACCCCGAGGTCCACGATCCGCCCGTGCACCTCGGACCCGGCCGTGCGCACAATCGCCTTGACGGCGATGCCGGAGGCGGTCCGGACCGGGCGCGCGGCGGGCCTGGCGGGCGGCTCGGGGAAGCGATACGTGCTCTTGCCGGGGCGGCCGTCGCGGGTCGTTTCGGTCGCGATCCCCTTCGGGACGACGCCGAGCAGCCGGATCAGGAACATCGACAGCTCGGCCGCCGGGGCGGTGGTGGCAGCGGACTCCCAGCGCAGGCCGACCCCTCGGCGCGGTCCCGTCTCCTTCCGCACCACCCGCCCGAAGAGGAAGATCGTGCGCGCCGCGTCGGCGCCGGAGTCGAAGGCGAGGCCGACCAGCGCGCCCGGCGGCACCACCCCGGGGTCGTCCATGGAGACGAACATCCCGCCGCCCCCGATGTCGCGGGCCGTGGTGTCCAGCCGCGATCCCGACACGTAGCAGAACACGCGCCTGTCGAGCGCGCGCCGCGAGTGGCCGCGGCGCTGGTCCCTGCGCTGCTCCCCGCGCAGGCCCCCTCCGGTCTCCGTCAGCGATGCCGGACCCACCTTGTCCTCCTCCGGTGCATTCCCCGAGTGTGTAGCGCCGATCCGGAGGGAGTGCCAAGTTCGCGACGGGGTCAGGGGGTGAACGGCAGCACGTACGCGCCCTTGACGACCACGTGGTTCATCCCGCCGTTGCTGTCCCAGAAGTCGTAGGCCTTCGCGGGCGCGACCGGGCCGTGGCGGAACAGGACCGCGTACTCGAAGCGCTCGGCCGGGCCCGGCAGGTCGAGCTGGATCTCCCAGCGGTCGAACCCGCCGCCCACGTCGTCCTTCCAGTGCCACTCGTTCACGCCATCGCCCATGCCGGCCTCGTTGACCGTGGCCCAGGCGTCCGTGGTCCAGACGAGCTTCATCACCTTCTCGTACGCGAGGTCCGCCACGAGCACGGTGATGCGGCCCTTCACGCCGTCGTCGCCGACATCCACCTCGGTCCCGGTCCAGTCGTGGCGCAGGACGACCGGCTCGCCCCGGTACGCGATCGGGTGCAGCGCGCCCTCGTTGTCGTCGTAGAGCGTGTGCCCCTTGCCGTCCTGGTACCACGCGGTGAACGAGATCGCGCCCGTGTCCCACATGCGGCGGTTGACCGGCACGTGCCACTCCTCCCAGCCGTCCGGCAGGCCGCCGAAGTAGTGGCCCATCGCGGTCTGGCCGGTCGCGAGGCAGAACGGCGCGGCGCAGTAGATCCCGATCTTCTTCTGGTCGAGGTTCGCGCCCTCGACCCACCGCACGCGCAGCTTGACGATCACGTCCACGCCCTGGCAGCCGCCGCGCGAGCCGCAGTCCGTGTACTGGGTCCACCAGGAGCCCATGTACCGGACCATGTTCGTGTCGCGCACGCCCTCGTCGTGGACCCAGTCGGACAGCGCGGCCGTCTTCGCGCCGAGCCGCGATTCCGCGGGTGGCGGGGCGCCCGCCGGGGTCGGCGCGCACCCGAGCGTGCCCTGCGCGACCGGGATCAGCAGGCCCGCCACGACCGCGTCCCGCGCGACGGTCGCGGACCCGTCCACGAGGCGCGACAGCATCCGCTCGAAGGACTCGGAAAACGTTCGCGTCTTCATGGGCAGTACTCCGCAGGCGGGTTCTTCGGGAACAGCGCGCACTCGGGCTTCTGCGACAGCACCACGGTCCGGTCGCCGCCGCCGGCCGGCTCGACCGCGTGGACCGAGCCGTTGCCGCGTGTCGAGACCTCGAACCGGTAGGAATACGCGCCGTCCGCGATCGGCGTCTCGCCCCAGGTCAGCGTCCCCGGGAACCACCGGTAGACGAACGACTTCCCGTCTGCGGACGCCCCCATCATCGGGAGCGGGAACGCCTTCTTCTCCTGGCCGGGCGGCCCCGCGCCCCAGGCGTCCGTGACCACGTTCACGGAGAGCATCGCCTGGGCGACCTGCCTCGCCATCTCGGGCGTCTGGTACGCGCGGTCGGTCACGCCGTCCACACGCACCTCGACCTGCACGGACGTGGCCTTCGCCTCCTTGGTCATGCTCGCGAAGTACCAGGCCGGGTCCGCGTCCCCGAGCGACGTGGTCCCCTCCGGCCCCGCGAGCACGAAGTCGAAGCCGCCCACCCAGGTCACGTCCGCCGCGACCTCGGCCTCCGTGAACACCGGCACCCGCCAGTTCTCGCCGTTCCGCGAGTCCCACATCAGGCACCCCAGGTACCCGACCGACTTCGCCCACAGCCACACGTCCCGCGCGCCGGCCGGGACCTGCGCCGGCTGGAAGAGCCCGGCCGTGCGGAGGCCGTTCGGCGAGCCCAGGTGGCGCACCGCGGGGCCGCCGAGGATTGCGCCCGCCGGGTCGAAGCTGTGGTACAGGAAGGTCGTCCAGATCGGCGTCCCCTGCTCCCACTGCTGGCAGCCGGACCGGTACGGGTCCCAGTACAGGCGCGCCGCGCCGCCCGCCACCAGCGGCCCCGTCATCCGGACCTGCCAGTAGCGGTTGAACGCGATCGTGGGCGGGCAGTCGCCGCAGTCGTCCGGGCAGTTGTCGCAGACCTCGCCGGCCCCGCAGGCGCCGTCGCCGCACGCGGCGGGGCAGTCGCCGCAGTCCTCCCGGCAGGTGGCGCAGGTCTCGCCCCCGGCCGCGTCGCACGCCGCGTCGCCGCACGGCGGCCAGCACCCCGTGCAGTCGGCCGGGCACGAGTCGCACGACTCCGGCCAGTAGCAGGACCCGTCGCCGCAGACCGGGGTACACGGCCCGCAATCCGGGATGCAGACGTTGCACTCCTCCTTGCCCCACTCGCACCAGCCGTCGCCGCACTCGGACGGGCACGCGCCGCAGTCGTCCGGGCAGCCCGAGCAGGTCTCGCCCGGCTGGCACTCGCCGTCCGGGCAGGACGGGCACGTGCCGCAGTCCTCGGGGCAGGTCAGGCAGTTCTCGTCCACGCCCGAGTTGCAGTCGCCGTCCCCGCACGGGGGCGGGCACGCGCCGCAGTCGTCCGGGCAGGTCTCGCACGTCTCGGCCTGGTCCGGCTCGCACTCGCCGTTCCCGCACGGGCCCGGGCACGCCTCGCAGTCGAGCGCGCACGTGGCGCAGTCCTCGCCGTCGGCCTCGTCGCAGGTCCCGTCGCCGCAGAACGGCGGGCACTCGCCGCAGTCCTCGGGGCAGGACTCGCAGTCCTCGGTCCCGTCGCACTCCTCGTTGCCGCACACGGTCGGCGGCACCTCGGGGGGCACGTCGGCGGGGCCGTGGTCGATCCACGGGAGATCGGGTTTCCCGACGTCCGTTCCCGCATCCGTGCCCATGTCCGTGCCCATGTCCGTGCCCGTGCCCGTGTCCGTGTCCGTGCCCGTACCCGTGTCCTCCCCCTCCTCCTTGCCCGGATCGACGGCCGCCGGATCCCCCCCCGTGTCCGTCCCCGTCTCCGATCCCGTGCCCGGATCCACGCCCACTTCGTCCACCGCCGCCGCGTCCGGCGCGCCGGGATCGGTCCCTCCGCCGCCTCCGCCGCCGCACGACGCGACGGCCCAGATCGCGGCCACGGACGCCGCGAGCACCAGCCACCATCTCGACATGGACTCCCTCCCGAACGACCCCGCCGAGGGTAGCACGCGGCGCCGGTCGTTGGTAGGATGCCCGCCGTGACGGATCGATGCAGGACGGTCGTGTTCCGGTTCCGACCTCCCCGGGCGGTGGCCTTCGTCGACCTGCGCGGCGAGGCGACCGACTGGCTCAGGCCGTGCCCGATGGCGCTCGCGGGGGACGGGACGCTTGGCGCGTCCCTCCGCCTCGGTCCCGGGACGTACGCGTACAAGTTCCGGCTGGCGGACGGCGAGTGGTGCCTGGACCCGGCGAACCCCCGCACGCGCGCCTGGGACGGCGTTCGCAACAGCCTGCTGGTCGTGGACGGGGCGGACGAGCCCGTGCTCCACGCGCCCGTGCGCCCGTACGCATACGTGGAAGACGACGGCCGCCTGCGGATCGGCGCGGGCCTGCGGCGGGGCCACGGCGAGACGCTGGCGCTCGCGTGGGACGAGGGCCGCGGGCCGCGACGTACCCTCATGCGCGTCGTGGCGGCCGAGGACGAGCACATGCTGCTCGCGGCGCACCTGCCGGTCTCGGCGGCCGAGGTCGAGTACCGGTTCGAGGTCGGCGAGGGCGCGCGGGTCGGGACGTCCGTCCCGTTCCGCGTCCGCCCCGCTGACCTCCGGCCGGACGTGCCCGCCTGGTGGCGCGGGGCCGTGGTCTGCACGGTCCTCGTGGACCGGTACAGGCCGGGCGGAAGGGCAGGGGAGTGGCCGCCCGGCGTGCTCGCGATCGCGGACGACCGGCGCGCGGGCGGCGACCTCGACGGCGTCGCGGAGGCCCTGCCCCACCTCGCCGATCTCGGCGTCACGGTCCTGCACCTGACCCCGCTCGCGACCTCGCCGTCCGCGCACCGCTACGACGCGACCGACCCCGACGCGGTGGACCCTTCGCTCGGGGGGGAGGACGCGTTCCGGCGGCTGCTCGATCGCGCCCGCGGGGCGGGCCTGCGGGTGCTCGTGGACGTCACGCTGACGCACGTCCACCGGGACTGTCCCGAGTTCGCGGACGTGCGCGCCCGGGGCCCCGCGTCGCGCTTCTGGGAGTGGTTCCGGCCGACGCGGTGGCCGTTCTCCGAGGGGGAGGACCCGGGCTACGAGCACTACCAGAAGCGGCGGTGGGCCGAGCCGCTCCTGCGCCTCGACAACCCCGAGGTCGCCGAGCGGCTGGCGCGGACCGCGGCCGGGTGGGTCGCGCGCGGGGCGGACGGGCTGCGGCTGGATGCGGCCGCGGACGTGCCGGAGGCGGTGCTCGCCGGGATCCGGCAGGCCGTGCGTGCGGTTTCGCGCGACGCGGTCCTGCTCGGAGAGGTGATCTCCGCGCACGCGTGGCGGTGGACCGCGGGCGCGCTCGACGCGGCGACCGACTTCGTCGCGCAGCAGGCGCTGTACGACTGGGCGTTGCGCCGGAGCGGGGACGCCGCCTCGATCGCGGACCGGCTGGCGCGGCGCGCGTTCTGGCGAGGCGGGCCGGCCTGCACGTCCGTACGCTTCGCCGGCACGCACGACCAGCCGCGGTTCCGGACGCTCGCTCGCGACCCGGCGGCCGCGCGGCTCGCGCTGCTGGAGGTCCTGACCGGGCCGGCCGTCCCGCTGATGCTGTACGGGGACGAGGTCGGGCTGACCGGCGGGGATGGGGGGGGCGACTTCGAGGACGTGTGGCCGGAGCGGCGCTGCATGCCGTGGGACCCGGCCGCGTGGGACGTGGCCACGCTCGCGCTCGTGAGGTCGGCCGCGAGGATCAGGCGCGAGGTCCCGGCGCTGGCGGGCGGGGAGGCCGAGTACCTCGCCCCGGCGCCGGACGTGCTGGTCGTGCGCAGGCGCCACGGGGACGACGTCGCGGACGTGCTGCTCCACCGCGGGGACGGGGTCGCGGACGTGGCGTTGCCCGGCGGCGCGCCGGGCGGCGCCGAGGTGCTGCTCGCGCTCGGCGACGCGACGGTCGGGGCGGGACGCGCGCGGCTCGGGCCGTGGGCGGGGCTCGTGCTGCGCCGCGTGCCGCCGCCGGACGTGGCGCGCGCCTGGGCCGTGGTGCGCGCCCGCAACGCGGAACTGGCGCTCGCGGCGTGGCGGGACGGCCGGGTCGAGGTCGCGTCGCTGCCGGTACGGCTGGACGTGGTGGTCACCGAGGCATGCAACCTGCGCTGCAGGCACTGCATCAACCACTCCCCGGAGCGCACCCGGAACGGTGTCGCGCGGGCGCTCCGGCCCTGGCTGGTCGGGCGGATGCGGGAGGCCCTGGCCGCGGCGGACCGCCTGTCGATGACGCACGGGGGGGAGTCGCTCGTCGAGCCGGCGCTGTGGGACCTGCTGGCGGCGTACGCGGCGGCCCGGAAGGACGCCGGGGGCGCGCCAGCCGGGCGGCGGTCGGACGTGCACCTCCTGTCGAACGGGATGCTGCTCGACGGGGACACGGTCGCGCGCCTCGCGGAGGCGGGCGTCACGAGCGTGGGCGTGTCGCTCGACGGCGCCACGGCCGCGACGAACGACGCGATCCGGGAGGGCGGCTCGCTCGACCGCGTGGTCGCGAACCTCGCCGGGGCCGTCCGGCGGCGCGCGTCCTCCGGCGCCGACCTGCGAATCGGCGTGAGCGCGGTCGCGTGCGCCTCGAACGTCGCGGAGCTGCCCGACCTGGGCCGGCTCGTCGCGGACCTCGGGCTCGACTGGCTGAAGGTCGAGGAGGCGGTCCCGGCCACGGGATTCGCGCGCGGCGAGGCGCTCTCCCCGCGCGACCCGCGGCTGGCGGACGCCATGGCGGACCTGCGCGCGCGGTCCGCGACCGGCGCGTTCGTGCTGGTCGATCACCTCGCACCGCCCGCGGGCTGTGCGTGCCTCTCGGCCTCCCGGCCCGGGCTCGAGGAGTTCCTGGCCGCGGACGCGTTCGCGAACCGGGCCGGGGCGAACCCCTGCCGCGCCGCCTGGGAGCACGCCTGCATCGAGCCCGACGGCGCGTTGCGGCCGGGCGACTGGGAGCGACCGGTCGCGGCATCGCTGGCCGACGTGCCGTTCCCGGAGGCGTGGAACGCAGCGGAGATGCAGGAGGAACGCCTGCTCGCGCTGTCGCGCGTGTCGTGGGACGTCCGATCGCGGTGCGGCCGGCGCGGGTGCGGCGAGGCGTCCGCGGCGGCGGCGCCGGGTCCGGCCACGAGGCCGTGACTCCCGCCAGGCCGCGCCCCCCGCGCGACAGCTCGGGATGCCCCTGGGCCCTGGCGTCTGGTGCGATGGCACTGCGGAATGCCCCGGGAGCCTGAGGAATCCCCTCATGATCGGCAGCCGAAGGGAGTCGGGGAGTTCCGTGCGCGTTGGGCGCCGGGCCAGCGGGCCTCACATCTGGCCCGCGGCCCGGCGCGCCCGGTTCGCGGGGATACCTCAGCCCGGGAGCGTCTTGCCAAGCGCGCGTCTCCGTGCGATGAAACCGGTCGTCTCATTCGCAGGGTGGATCCGATGAAGCGGTTCGTGGTGATGGTGGCCGTCGCGGCCCTGTGGACGGCCGGCGGCACGGCCGCGGCGAAGTCCGTCGCGAAGGTCCCGGACGTGGTCGATGCCGAGGCGTTCATGAAGGGCGTCGAGGCGGAGCTGATGTCGCTGTGGATCTACCAGTCGCGCATGGACTGGGTGCGGAACACGTACATCACCGACGACACCGAGGCGCTCGGCGCGCGCGCGAACGAGGCGGTGATGGAGTTCGTCGGCCGGAAGGGCGCCGAGGCCACGCGCTTCGACGCGATCCGCGCGCGGATGCCGGCCGAGCTGAAGCGCAAGTTCGACCTCCTGAAGATGTCGCTCGACATGCCGGCGCCGCGCGACGCCGGCAAGCGCGCCGAGCTTGCGGGGATCTCGACGAGCATGGACAGCCTGTACGGCAAGGGCAGGTACTGCTCGAAGCGGCAGGGCGGCAAGTGCCTGAACCTCGTCGAGATGACCGAGCTGCTCGCGAAGAACCGCGACTACGACGACCTGCTCGACGTG
The DNA here is from genome assembly GCA_016875475.1 of Deltaproteobacteria bacterium. Classification (GTDB taxonomy): domain Bacteria; phylum Myxococcota_A; class UBA9042; order DTJE01; family DTJE01; genus VGRB01. Next base: position 1,474 of record VGRB01000077.1, on the reverse strand, counting down.
TGGCAGGGCTGGCACAAGGTGTCGCCGCCGATGCGCCCGTCGTACCTGCGCTTCGTCGAGCTGGCGAACGAGGGCGCGAAGGACCTCGGGTTCCGGAACCTGACCGAGGTGTGGACGTCGCGCTACGACATGCCGCCCGCGGACTTCCAGGCCGAGACCGACCGCCTGTTCGAGCAGTTGAAGCCGCTGTACCAGGACCTGCACTGCCACGTCCGCGCGAAGCTCGTCGAAAAGTACGGCGCGGACAAGGTGCCGCCGGCCGGGCCGATCCCCGCGCACCTGCTCGGGAACATGTGGGCGCAGGAGTGGTCGAACCTGTTCGACATGCTCGCCCCGGAGCCGGGCGCCGCCGGTGCGATCGACCTCGAGGCCGCGCTGAAGACGCGCAAGACCGACGAGCGAGCGATGGTCAGGTACGGCGAGGGCTTCTTCACCTCGCTCGGCCTGCCGCCCCTTCCGGACTCGTTCTGGGTGCGCTCCATGTTCACGAAGCCTGCTGACCGCGAGGTGGTCTGCCATGCGTCCGCGTGGGACGTGGACCAGAAGGACGACCTGCGGATCAAGATGTGCATCCAGGTGAACGAGGAGGACTTCACGACCATCCACCACGAACTGGGGCACAACTACTACCAGCGCGCGTACAACAAGCTCTCGACGCTGTTCCTGAACAGCGCGAACGACGGGTTCCACGAGGCGCTCGGCGACCTGATCGCGCTGTCGGTGACGCCGAAGTACCTGAAGGAGCTGGGCCTGATCGACAGGGAGCCGCCGGAGAGCCTGAACCCGCTGATGAAGCGCGCGCTCGACAAGATCGCGTTCCTGCCGTGGGGCCTGCTCGTGGACCGCTGGCGGTGGGGCGTGTTCGACGGCACGATCGCCCCGGAGCGCTACAACCAGGCATGGTGGGACCTGAGGCTCAAGTACCAGGGCGTCGCGCCCGCGGTGCCGCGCAGCGAGGACGACTTCGACCCGGGCGCCAAGTACCACATCCCGTCGAACGTCCCGTACACGCGGTACTTCCTGGCCGCGATCCTCCAGTTCCAGTTCCACCGCGCGGTCTGCCGGCAGGCCGGCCACAAGGGCCCGCTCCACACGTGCAGCATCTACGGGAACAAGGAGGTCGGAGCGCGGATCAACCGGATGATGGAGATGGGCGCGTCCCGGCCGTGGCCCGAGGCCATGAAGGCCCTGACCGGCGAGGAGCGCATGGACGCGACCGCGATCATCGAGTACTTCGCGCCGCTCCACGCGTGGCTCAAGGAGCGGAACAAGGACCGCAAGTGCGGGTGGTAGGGAGCGCGCCGCGCTGTGGCGCGGCGCGCTCGGCGACCGCAAGGCGGCGCAAGGCCCAAATCGTCGGTCCGACGCAGCCGGGGGCGAGCGGATGGCCGAGCGGTTTCGCGGATCCCCTTTGCGGCCCCCGGGCCGCAAAGGGGGCCCAAGGCGGCCGCAACGAAGGCGGCGGACGCGAGCA